>CBKWFZ010000683.1:0-2874 GCA_966673785.1 uncultured bacterium | reverse complement strand
ATTTGAAAAAAGTGAGAGGGCAAGTATGTTCTGGAAAAAAGACAAGTGGGGTTAGAGCGTTAGTTTAATCAAAAGAGCAAAACAATCGGTTTATACGGAATTCTCCACCATAAGATTTCAAAACTACGAATATATTATCACACGGAGAATTAACATACGGGAATAAAGTTGGCGACATAAACCGGCTTCAATCGCTGGTTGCGGCGCTGCATTTTTCACACGTGCCCTGCACCAAAACATTGACCGTGTCCGGCCTGTAGCCGCGGGGAAGGTGAAAACCGGGAAGTTCCAAATCCAGACAAATCGTCTGACCGCACGACGTGCATTTGAAATGTACATGGTCGTGGTGGTGTCCGGCCGATGTGCAGGCTTCATTGCACAGGGCGTACTTAAGCGTGCCCTCGTCATCGAGAACTTTATGGATGATGCCCTTATCAAGGAAGGTCTTGATTGTGCGATAGACCGTTACCCGGTCAAGGGAGTGGCTGACCTCTTTTTCAATATCACCGTGCGATAGCGCATAATCTTTGTTCAGAAAGAGGCCGAGGATTTCCTGGCGGCTCGGCGTCGACCGCATTTTAAATGACTTGAGCAGACGTTCGCAGGTTTCCATTAACTCTTCAATGCACCTGTAGTTTCAGCAAGTTACTATAAATTCCATTGTCCGTCAGGCTCAGGTCCGCGTGCGAGCCGGTCTCGGCAATCTCGCCATCCTGGATCACAAAAATGCGGTCAACCTTTTTGATGGTACTGAGACGGTGTGCGATCACAATTGACGTTCTGCCTTCCATCAATTGTTCCAGCGCCTGTTGTACCAGTGACTCGGACTTTGCGTCCAGCGAGCTCGTTGCCTCATCGAGGACCAGAATTGCCGGATCTTTCAGAATAGCACGTGCAATTGCAATCCGCTGGCGTTGTCCGCCCGACAGCTTTATTCCGCGTTCCCCGACAACGGTTTGGAATCCTTCCGGAAAGGATTCGATGAACTCCAGCGCATTAGCCTTGGCTGCTGCCTCCCGGATCTCCTGGTCAGTCGCGCCGGGCTTACCGTACCCAATGTTTTCGTGAATTGTCCCGCCAAACAAAATTACTTCCTGGGGTACAATGCCAAGGTTCTCCCGGTACGCCCGCAACTCAAAAGAAGAAACGTTTTGCCCGTCGACGCGAATAGAACCGGCGCTCACATCGTAAAAACGCATGAGCAAGCTTATTATCGTCGACTTGCCCGCGCCGCTTTGACCGACAAGCGCGACTTTCTCCCCTGGTTTAATTGAAAAATTCAGATCCCGGAGCACTTCAATTTCAGGACGGGTAGGATAAGCAAACCGGACATTCTCGAAATCAATCTTCCCGAGCAATTTGCGTGGTCCGGAATATTGGTGTGACTCATCGCGTTGGTCGAGGATATCGAGGACCCGTTCAGAAGACCCCACCGAGCGCTGCAGCTGCGCATAAATTTCGCCAAGACCGGAAATGCTGAATCCGATGATGAAAGTATAAATGACAAAGGCAAGTAGCTCGCCTGCATCAAAGGTACCGTTGGCGACAAGGCCGGCTCCGTACCAGCCTACGGCTACTATGTCACCAAAAATTGCCAGGATAATAAACGAAACAAAAAGCGCACGGTAGCGCGCAGTCTTGAGCGCTACTGCCACGGTCTCGTTGATGGCACGCCCATACCGTGCAATTTCAAAAGCTTCGTTAGTGAACGCTTTGACGACAGAAACCGACTGAAATGACTCTTCAATAATCACATTCGATTCCGCGAGTTTATCCTGTGTCTTCTTAGATAACCGACGGATGAACTTTCCAAACAGAATTGCTGACACGATTATTACGGGAAATGTAAGCAGCATGAATATCGTCAGTTCAGGTGCGAAGTAGAAAAGATAGGCGGTTCCAAACACGAGTGTCAGTACCTGCCGGAGACATTCCGCGAGTGTGAAGCTGAACGTGTCCTGGAGGGTAGCCACGTCGGACGTTACACGGCTCATTAACTCGCCAACTCTGCGACTGTCAAAGAATGAGACTGGGAGCCAGAGAATTTTTTGAAACACTTTGCGCCGCAGGTCTGCAATTCCTTTTTCGGTCACGATCGAAAAAGAATAGACCCGGACGAAGGAAAATATTCCCTGCAGCAGTAACACAACGATGAGTGTAATCGCAACCTCGTCGATTGATTGAAAATATTCGCCTTTTCCTTCTGACACGCTGACCATTTCACCCGCCAGTCGCGGAAAAGCCAGGATGGTAAACGTCGATATGAAAAGGGAAAAAAGTCCGAGGATAAACAGCCATTTGTATGGCAGCATGTAGCGGAACAGTTGCGTCAGTTTCCGCAGGCCGTCCTTATTTAGGGGTCTTTTGTCCTGTTTTTCGCGTTCTTCTTTCCTCCGTCGCTTTGCCATACTAATCTCCGGGTAGTGTAATCCGGCCATTTATCACATACTGCACAGTGTCGCCCAGGAACATTTTCTGCCCACCCTTCACGCTGAATCCCGACAAAAACGGCTTTCTTTCCCTTTCTCCAAATTCAAGCACGAGATCGCGCTTTGCAGAGAACATCAGGTTCTTTTCCTCGTACCTTGCCTCCAACCGCTTGATCCGTGTCGGACGGTCAAGGTAGAAGATACTCAGATAGGTTACAGGGGCCTCATCCTTAGTGGCAACAAATCTGCGGACGGTCAGGTTGCTGTTCTTGTCCGCCGTGGTCGTTATCTCATACACATCATCATAGACCGGCTTGTTGATAACCTCAAGATGTCGGAAGATCCGCATCTCCTCCTCCCACTGCAGACTGTCCGGCGTGAAGACAAGCTCGGACTTTTCATTTCCGATAAAGGCCACCTTGGTGACGCTCGCGTTCACATCACG
>CBKWFZ010000682.1:0-2875 GCA_966673785.1 uncultured bacterium | reverse complement strand
TGCGTAAAGTCATGGGAGCAGGTGTATTGAACTTGTGGGGAATGCTCTCAATAGATTTTGTCAGGCTGGTAGCCATTTCGTTGATCGTGGCGATTCCCACGGCATGGTATCTCATGAGCAACTGGCTTGAGAAGTATGAGTACCGAAGTTCGATATCGTGGTGGATCTTCGCCGCCGCTGGTGCGGGTGCGCTGGTGATTACATTGCTAACGGTGAGCTACCAGTCGATAAAAGCGGCGATGGCCAACCCGGTGAAGAGTCTGAGGTCGGAATAACGTTACGTTGGATTCCGGATGGCTGGAATCATAACCGGCTGAACAGATCGTGTTTCAGGACGAACAGCACCAGCCCCGTTTTTGACTTTATTCCAAACTTGTCACACAGCGATTCGCGGTAGCCGTCAACGGTGCGGTGCTGGACTTTCATGAGTCCGGCAATCTGGTCGTACGTGTATTCATCTTCATGGCAGACAAGTTTCAGAAATTCACGCTCACGGTCAGACAACTGTCCGAGGACGACTGATGTTGGATCCTGTTTATGTGATGGGAGATCCAGCAGCGACATGGCCAGGAATTCATTGTGAAAATATCCAGTCAGGAAGATGTCCTCGAGCGCTCGTTTCAACTGAGATGAGGTACAGCTCTTTTGAAGATACCCACGCGCGCCGGAACGAAATAGCCTGACGACACGCGCGTCGTCTTCGTTAAGGGTTAGGATAAGAACCGGGATTCCGATGCCGTTTTCCTTTAACGCGACCAATGCTTCGTCACCATCCATTTCCGGCATACTCAGATCCATCACGATGAGGTCGGGACTTTCGGCCATTGGGAACGCTTCGAGAAGTTGCCTTCCATTATCAAATTCGGCCGATATCCTGTACGGGCCAAGCTTTTCGATCAGTTCTTTCATTCCATTACGGATGATCACATGATCATCGATAAGAACAATTTTCCGGCGATCCATCGTTTCGTGTTATGTTTGTAAATTCCTTCCTTGTCCGTCTTGAGAAACCTGACCCGACAGACGATAGGTGCATCCGGAACCAGGTGATGATTTAATATCGCAGTTGAGGCTGGCCATCGCGGCGCGTTTTATGATGTTGCGTAGACCCGATGCACGCGATGTCAAAAGCGTTTCCTCCAGCGAAAAACCATTGCCGTCATCTGACACGAGAAGCTGAAAACCCGGATTGGATGAAAGTCTGATGCACAGCTTTCGCGCTTTGGAGTGTCTGATCGCGTTATGAATTATTTCCTGAAATATCCTGAAGACGATCAATTCCTGGTTTTTATCGAGTGCCCCCCTGTAATCATCATGCTCCCAGTAGAAATCGAACTTCCTAAGTTGTTTTTGTCTCTCGACTTCAATGTTAATTGCCATCAGCAATCCGTTCTGCGCAATATAATCTGTATTCATCGACCTGCTCAGCAACCGTAGTTGTTGTGAGGCATCTTCCAGAAATCCGTCAAAGGGAGTGAAGACGTGTTCGAATTGTGGATAATCGAGCTTCTTATTTTCAAGTTCGAGGCGGATACAGGCGAGGTTGTGTCCTATGTTATCATGAAGTTCGCGGGCGAAGTGCTGGGTGATTTGTTCGCTTACTTCCAACTCCACTTTTCGCAGTTCTTTTTCGTAATTCAGTCTCGCCTGCGCCAGTTCTACTTTTTGCCTGGACTTCTGTCTTCCAACTGCGAACAAGGAGATCGTAATACCCGCAAGAAGCAAAAGGATTAGTAGCGTGGTTAGAATTACCGAGAGGATGATTTCATCTTCGCTCATGACTCGTTCGGTATTATGCGACGCTGCCTGAAGAGAAGCCAGAACGAAAGGGCCGCAAGGAGGTAACGAATATTGCCGAGAACATTGATAATAAAATTGAAGAGCGTTTCCGTGGTTTCCGGCCATCGCGAATAGAGATAATGGATCAGACCCAGAAAGGGGACGGTACACGCAAAGTACAGGCAGATGCCCAGGATCAGCCACATTTCGGGTGATGTTTTCATCTCAAAGTCCGGTGTTCGGGTGAGGTGCCTGATCATCAGGATGTACGTTGTAAGGACAATCATCCCGGAGACGATCTGGGTCGTGTTGGCGAAATGCCCGAAGCCCGAGCTGGCAAGGTGGTATGCAAAAGACAGGAGAGCGATGGATAGCCCGGCAAGGCCAAGAACGGTTGCCCATGACCTTTTCAGAAAGACGGTCGCAGCCACCAACAACAGCGTAGTTTCGCCAAGGATATAAACGTTGTAGACCCACTGATTGTTGAGACTGATCGCATGCGCCATCTGGTATGTAGTTATTACCCTGGCTGCGGTGTAAATCAGCGCAGCCAGGGCAACTTGTGAATACACTATCCGGCAAAAAGGGGTCAGGCAACGAAACGCATAAGCGCCTGTGATTAACGCGATAAGCAAGCCTGCAGACTCCGTGATAATTTGTAACAGCATAACGACAAACGTACTCGATCGTAAATTAGAAGAAAATCCGGGTTTTCTTTCAATCCAAATACAAACACAACCTGTCGCGCGACTACCTGATTATTCCGGTTCTGTCGGGTAGTTCACTACGGTACAACTGGGAGGGCAAAGATGCGCGAGGTTTGCTCCCGGTCCGGGCACCAGAACTTTGATCGAAACGACTCCGCTCTTAAGCTGCTCCGACCAGTTGAACTTCGTCATGAAGATCGTGTGTTTGGCGCTTTTTCCGGAGCTATTTCTGCGGGGATGAGGATATTTTGCCGACGCGCTATGGACCAACAGGTGCGTTGAATAATAAGGGCGGGTTGAAGGCTCTTCCCAGTTCACCATGCGGTAGAAGCGCAGGATCTCCTGGAATGAGAATATGATCGCGTCCGCATCGAACTTGTCCCGCTTCT
>CBKWFZ010000681.1:0-2886 GCA_966673785.1 uncultured bacterium | reverse complement strand
CAAATGACAATACAAGCACGCTATTCGCATCAGGCACTTCCAACGAATAACTTCCATCGCCGTCAGTGGTAGTACCCGTAGTCGTGCCTTTCACCACTACGTTCACACCGGGTATCGCTGCCCCATCTTCATCGATGACGCGACCACTTACATTAATGGCCAAATGCACCGCGTCAAGGAGACTGTCTCCCTTGCGGTCTAAATGCATGCGTGCGTCGTGATCAAGCGTTCCGGGATGGTTTGCCATCGCCCCGGCACTGATCAACACGCTCATGCAGCATACTAGGTAGAGTTGCTTCATAATTGAGTTGTTATTTGTTGTTAATTGGGTTTCAAGCGTACTCTGCGCTTTCCATTTCGGCTCGATTCAACAGATAATTTTTGTCCGGAACGCGCTTTTCAGAATAAGTTTAAAAGTGTTCAATACCTTCCGTAACTTCTTCCAATAAAAGCCGCCGGAGGATTTTGCACACGATTGCGGCGCCTCGCAAATCGATTGCAGGCTGAGGCGCGGAAAAAATGCTTATACCTGATAGCCCAGTATACCTGGTCAAATGAGCGCGACTGATAAGCAGCCGAATGCCATGTGGTTAAGCCGCGGGGGCGGAGTAGCCCGGCAAAAAAATCGCGGCACCAGAGTCGGTTTTAACGAATCGCTACCGGAATAACTGAATCCCTATTCGCCGTGCTGAAGGTTGGCGATTTCCTCAAATTCCTCAAACAACTTTGCCGACAGACGTTCAAAAACGGCAAAGTATTTGGAATAAATGGTGTTGTTCTGCTTGTGCGGGCTGTACGTCGACGCGAGCACGACTGACCGCGCTGCTTCATCGAGACTGCTATACATCCCCATGTCGGTAGCGCTTAACAGGAACGCACCCTGGGCGATACTGTCCGGATTCTTTCCCACGCTTACATTCTTATTAAAGATGTCGGCAAGCATTTGCGTATAAAATGGCATCGATGCAAAGCTTCCGTTTGCCGTCAGCGTGTTGATCGTCCGGTGTTCCTGCAGCGTCTTGCCGATGCTGTAGATCTCGTACAAAATACCCTCGATGGTGGCGCGCACAAAGTGTTGTCTTTCATGTTTGATGTTAATGCCGAAGTAACTTCCACGTGCATTAGCATTCCATAAAGGAGCTCTTTCTCCCAGCAGATAAGGCAGGAATATCAGGCCGTTCGATCCCGGCGAAACTTTCATCGCTTCACGGATGGAATTTTCAATCGTGTACTCGATGTCAAACGGTGCTTTGAAGTCGCCGAATTGCCGGGCGAACCAGTCAAAAATTACGCCGCCGTTATTCGTCGGACCACCCGACACATAATATTCCTCGGTCAGGAGGTAGTTAAAAAATCGTTGCTTACTGTCGCGCAATACTTCCTTGCCCAGCACGCGAACTGCGCCGCTGTCTTCAATCGTGACGGAAGCTTTTCCTTCTTCCCAGATTCCGCCGCCGAGCATGGCCAGGCATCCATCGCTCGATCCCACGATGATCTTTACATCATCGGTTAACCCAAGCGACTTCTGGTACTCCTTCCTCAGCTTGCCCGGCGAGTGGAACACCGGAACAAGTTCAGGTAATTTGTCGGCGGTGATCCCTGCAAAATCGAGCGCATTGGACTCCCACGTCAGGTTGTAAATATTGAGCAGACCCGTTGCCGACGCGAGGCTGTAATCGATCAGATATCCTTTCGTAAGCTGCTGGATGATATAGCTTTTGATCGAAAGAAACTTGTACGTCTTCCGGAACCGTTCCTCATCGTGCCTGCTTAACCATGTGATCTTGATCAGCGGGGACATCGGATGAATAGGGGTACCGGTAGCGTTGTATATCTCGGTTCCCAGGTTCGATCCTCTTAACTCCTGTGCCTCCTTCTTGCCGCGGTTATCCGCCCAGATGATCGCATTACCCAGCGGAACCCCGTTTTTGTCTATGGGCAGAACACTGTGCATGGTCGCGCTGAACGAGATCGAAATAACCTTATACTTCTTCGGATGGATCTTCTCTGTCAGGAAGTTCTTCATGACATAAAGCATGGTGATGAAGATCTGCTCCGGATCCTGTTCGCTATAATCCGGTTCGACATGGAAAGTCGGATACGCGCCCTTCATGGATCCGATCACTTCTCCATTGGTACCAAATGCCATGACGCGCGTCGCATTTGTTCCTATCTCAACTGTAAGGATGCATTCCATATCAGAAAGTTATTTCATTGTGAATAGAGAAGATTTCTTTTTCGAAATTCACCGGGCGTATGACCGGTTAGCTTCTTGAATGTAGTTGAAAAATGCTGTGACGAATAAAAACCCGTACCGAGGGCAATATCGGTCAGCGGCACGCCGGGATTCTTCAGAAGTTTTATCGCCTCGGATATCCGGATATTAATTAGATAGTGCATCGGTGAGAAACCGGTATACGCCTTCACCTTTTCTGTGAATGCTGTCGTTCCCAAACCGACGAGAGCAGCCATTTCTTCCACCGTCCATTGATGCGCAAGGTTTTCGCGCAACGTCTGTTCGAGTTTCGTGAACGTCCGTGGAAAATCGCGCCGTGAACTCGCCTGACGCGTCGACTGCCGCGCAATAAGAATAAGGAGTGAGTCAAGCATTTGATTGAAACGCGTTGCAAAACCGACCTCCTGATGCGCCAGTTCCGCATGCATATCCTGCAATATACCAGCAACGTCCTTCATTTTTAATACCGGCAAATTGTTCAGCATAAGAATTTTTCCGACTGCAAGGCATTCGTTCTCCGTGAGATTGCTCCACTTGCCCGGAACAAGCCTGCCGCTTGAATGAATTTCATCAATCTGAAGGTGAAGCCATCGCAACGTGCCGATACCGAAATACCCTTTCGAGCCGCCGATCTCCTGGCCGGGCAGTAC
>CBKWFZ010000680.1:0-2889 GCA_966673785.1 uncultured bacterium | reverse complement strand
GAATTCCCTGTACCGAAAACCCGGATACGATTCGTTATTTTTGACAAAACTATGGAATTTGAATGGAATGGCTCGGTCCTTTCTTACCGTCAAAGCGGAAGCGGTCCTGAAACACTGCTCCTTTTTCACGGATTTGGTCAGGACAGCCGCGTTTTCAACGATCTCGCCACGCAGCTGGCAACGCGCTATTCCTGTTATGCCTTCGATCTGTTCTTTCATGGCGGCAGCACACGACCAGAAAACGATCTGAATCTGTCGCCGGATGACTGGACGTCGATGATCCGCGCTTTCATTCAGAAACACAACATCACACGATTTTCACTATTGGGCTATAGCATCGGAGCACGTGCCTCCCTCGCCCTCACCGCCCGTTTTGCCGGACAGATTAATCGCATATATCTTATCGCTCCCGGTGGGATCACCACCGATCCCTGGTTCAGTTTCGCCACGGGGACTGGGCCGGGTCGCATGTTGTTTCGATATTTAATGGAAAGCGAACATTCGATGTGGGGCGTCGTTAAGTTCATCCGCAAGGCGGGACTGGCAACCCCGCAGTTGCTGCGATTCGCTTCCATGCAGCTGAACAGTCGTGAAAAACGCACGCGGGTTTATCGCACATGGATCACCTACCGAAAACTAAGGTTAACGCCGGAAGCCATGGACCTGATGAACAAACATGGCGTTGAAATCCTGATAATCGCGTCGAACGGCGACCACGTCATTCCTGCCGCCAAGCTTAGAAAATGGACGGCCCGCGCGGGCGGACGAATCCGTTATGAAGAACTGGATGTCAGTCATCCCCAGTTGCTGCGGGAAGTCACCCACAATGCGGCGAAATGGTTTACAGCTTGAAGTTATAGCCAACGCTGATCTGCACGGGAAACGGTGCCTGAATTTCGATGCCCGGGTTCTGATCCAATGCGTCAAAATCATCCTTGAACTCCTGCGAGCGCGCGGGGATAATCATCTCAAAATTCCAATAGTTGCCGCTTCGCATACGCAGCTCGATACCTGTACCAAACGAGACGCCGTAATACGTCTTGTTCGCCTCGTCCCAGCCATCGATCAGGATAACAGCGTTGTAACCGTACATCGCGCTGATGAACGGGCATACTTTGCCATCGGGAAGAATGCGGATGATAAGACCACCATTGTAGCCCGCGCCGTTGAAATTATAGCCGATCGCGCCAAAAAGCGCAACATACTTTGCCGGTGCAAACGTTAGCCTTCCGCCAATACCGCCATAGTCGAGACCTATGCCGAAACCAGCGCTTACGTCCACTTCTTTCGTTTCCGAAAACTCATAGTTTTCATCGTATTCGTCCTTATCAACGCTATCCGATTGAGCGAAGGAGTACCCGCACATCGCACAGAGCGCCAGGCAGGTGAGCAGTTTTTTCATAACGTTTCAATAACACCACGAAGGTAATTTAATTTCAGTTCAGCGGCCGGGATTAACAAAAAAACCGGGGCAATAATTTTCAAAAAAGTGTAGTTTTGCGGCATCTTAAACACGCTCATTCTTCATGATCCTATTTTTCCGTTCAAAAGCCGACACGATCTACGCGGTTGGCCTGCTACAGGCTTTGCCAAACGATGTTATTGAAAAACTGAAATGGCTGTTCGGAAACGCTGATCCCCTGTCCGAAACGCTGATCTCCGGCTACTACATCGGACCACGAAAAGAAATGATCACACCGTGGAGTACCAACGCGGTCGAGATCACGCAAACCATGGGCGTTTCCGGGATTGAAAGGATCGAAGAATTTGCACCGGCGTCAGGACCGGATGCTCCCTATGACCGCATGTTGCAGGTGATGTACAAAGGCCTTGACCAGGATATCTTTACAATCCGGCATACTCCGGACCCGATCCGCGAAATAGAGGACATTGGAAAATACAGCTCCGAGGAAGGACTCGCGCTCAGCTCCGAAGAGATTGCATACCTCGAGGGCGTCAGCCGCGACCTGGGCCGGAAGCTTACCGACAGCGAGGTATTCGGATTTTCACAAGTGAACAGTGAACACTGCCGTCATAAGATCTTCAACGGCACTTTTATTATCGACGGCCAGGAAAAACCGTCGACGCTTTTCAGCCTCATTAAAAAAACGTCTTCCAGTAATCCGAACTATCTTGTGTCGGCTTACAAGGACAATGTCGCATTTATCAAAGGTCCGCGTGTCGAGCAGTTTGCCCCGGCGCGACAGGATATTCCGGATTACTTCCGCGTGGATGAAATCGATTCTGTGATCTCCCTCAAAGCCGAGACACATAACTTCCCGACTACCGTCGAGCCGTTCAACGGAGCCGCTACCGGATCCGGCGGAGAGATCCGCGACCGGCTCGCAGGCGGCAAAGGCGCGCTTCCCCTTGCCGGAACCGCCGTGTACATCACATCGTACCCGCGACTTGAAGGTGGGCGCCCGTGGGAAAAGAAATTTCCCGCCCGCAAGTGGCTCTATCAATCACCGGAAGAGATTCTCATCAAGGCATCCGATGGCGCGTCCGACTTCGGTAACAAATTCGGTCAGCCACTCATCAACGGAAGTGTGCTCACCTTCGAACATTTCGATGACAAAAAAGAGTACGGCTTTGACAAGGTGATCATGCTCGCCGGTGGCGTAGGCTTCGGTAAAGCGGTGGACAGCCAGAAGGAACACCTTTCCACAGGCGACCAGATCGTCCTGCTTGGCGGCGACAACTACCGGATTGGCATGGGCGGCGGGGCAGTGTCTTCAGTCGCAACCGGCGAGTACGGAAACGCCATCGAGCTCAACGCGATCCAGCGATCAAATCCGGAAATGCAGAAGCGCGCGATGAATGCCATCCGCGCGATGGTCGAAATGAGCAACAACCCGATCGTGTCTATTCACGATCACGGTGCGGGCG
>CBKWFZ010000679.1:0-2903 GCA_966673785.1 uncultured bacterium | reverse complement strand
GCTCGGCAACACCGTGATGAACGTCATCTACGCCACCGCGATCATCAACCTGCCTAATGCGACGTTCGAAGACCCCGCCATCAGCAAGGATATGCTGCTGGGCGAAGCCTATTTCCTGCGCGCGTATTACTATCATCAGTTGCTCCGGTATTATGGCAGCTTCCCGATCATCACGACGCTTTATGATATCGACAGCGACTATCAGACGCCACGCAATACCTTCGCGGAATGCGTTGACTTCATTGTTTCTGATCTCGATGAAGCGGCGGCACTCCTTGACGGCAAAGCGTTCGTTCGCGGTCGTGCGAACAAGCTGGCTGCGCAAGCCCTGAAAGCACGGGTGTTGTTGTACGCCGCAAGTGATTTACATGACATGACCACTGCGTCGGCCAATTCGCCTACCCTTGCAGGCTACGCCAACAAGGATCTCGTCGGGTATACAAGCGGTGATCAGACCGCCCGCTGGGAGGCAGCGCGAGATGCGGCTAAAGTCGTTCTCGATGCAGCAACAGGGTACAAGCTGGACCTCGATGCGCCCGTTACACCGGAAGAGGGAATGGAAAATTACGTCGCTCTATCGATGGGTGGAGGTAGCAACGCCGCCGACAAGGCCGCAGCCGTCGAACTGCTTTTCGAAAGAACGCATACGCCGCTCTATACGGTTGAAAACAACTGGCCGTTGGGCGGAATTCACTTCGGCATAAACAACGGTCCTAACGGCTACCACAACTGGGCCGGAAATACTCCGATTCAACAGCTTGTTGATGACTACGAAGTGATGGACGGATCGGACGCGGAGGAATTCGACTGGAATGATCCTGTTCACGCTGCCGCACCTTATGACAATCGCGATCCGCGCTTCTACGCGACGATTCTTTACGATGGCGCTGACTGGAAACCACGTCCGTCTGACGTTGCCGGAATCGATCCTGCGAATCAGATACAGACCGGATATTACGACAACGGTGCCGGTGGCATGATCAACGGAGTCGATACTCGCGAATCGGCGATCGAAAACTGGAACGGCAGCCGTACGCACTATTATACCCGCAAGTTTATTGATCCGGACCCCGCGGTCATCGAGAACCAGTCAGGCTTCCAGGTTATTCCGTGGCCATTTATACGGTACACGGAAGTGGTGCTGAACTATGTGGAGGCCCTGATCGAACTCGGCGAAGAAGATGAAGCGCGGACGTGGCTGAACAAGATCCGTTTCCGTGCCGGCATGCCTGCAATTACCGATGGTGGTGCTGCGCTGATGGATCGTTACAGAAATGAACGGCGTATAGAGCTGGTCTATGAGGAACACCGCTATCACGATGTGCGTCGCTGGATGATACCGGAAGAAACGGTAGGTCGTGGAGTCAAAAGCATTCATATCGAGGCAACCCTCAAAAATGGTGAGACGCCACATGTCCCGTACCGCTATGACCCGGCGAAGTATAACTACGAATACACCGTCGAAGATAACACGTCGAATGAAGTGAGGACGTGGGCGGATAAAATGTACTACAGACCGATTCCGCGAAACGAGGTTAATATCAATACTGCGCTCGCCCAGAATCCGGGTTACGAGTAGAAGACGTAATTTTTAAGATCTATCCTGCATACCGCGGGATAGATCGTTTTATTTTACTTTTTATCGATGAAGCTGAGGTACATAAGATACATTCTTCTTGCGCTTGCTTTCGCTTCCTGCGAAACGGTTGATCGCGAAAGCCAGCACGCACCGCCGGGGCAGGAGCCGCCGTTGTTTGAATTGTTGTCGGCGGATCGGACAGGTGTTCACTTTAACAACGTGCTCAAGGAGGGACTGAACACCAACGTCCTGATGTATGAGTACTTCTATAACGGTGCCGGTGTTGCAACCGCCGACTTCAATGGGGATGGCTTAACAGATATCTATTTTACTTCGAATCTGGGTACCAACGCGTTTTATCTTAACGAAGGGGGTATGCGGTTCCGGGATGTCACGAGGGTGGCGAGAGTCGAAGGTCGTGGCGGTCCATGGAAAACAGGTGTTACATATGCCGATGTGAACGGCGACGGGAAACTCGACCTGTATGTTTGTTACTCCGGAACGGTAAAGCGGGAAAACCGCGCTAACCAGCTTTTTATCAATCAGGGTAACAATGAGCAGAATATTCCTGTTTTTTCCGAGGAAGCGGAAAAGTATGGCCTGGCATCGACAGGGTACAGTAATCAGGGATATTTCTTCGACTTCGATAAGGATGGCGACCTCGATATGCTCCTGCTGAATCACAATCCGCAGTCAATGCCGGTGCTGAATGAAGTGAAGAACAGGGAGCTGCTGAAACTGGATGACGCTGAAAGGGGAGTCCGGCTCTTCAGGCAGACGAACGGAATGTTTGAAGATATCACGATACGCGCGGGAATCAGTTCATCACCCCTGACCTATGCGCTTGGCGCCGGAGTAGCTGATATTGACAACGACGGATGGGATGACATCTACATCTCCAACGACTATGCTGTGCCCGACTACCTATACATCAACGATCATGACGGAACGTTCACCGACAAACTGAAGGAGCTCACCGGGCACGTCAGTCATTTCTCAATGGGCAACGACGTCGCGGATGTCAATAACGATGGCGCGCCCGATATTTTTACGCTGGACATGTTGCCGGAAGACAATGCGCGTCAGAAGCTGTTGATGTCACCGGACAATTATGAAAAATTTGATTTTAACGTGAGGTCCGGTTTCCATTACCAGTACATGCGAAACATGCTCCACCTGAACAATGGTAACGGTACCTTCAGTGAAATCGGGCAGATCGCCGGTATTTCGAACACTGACTGGAGCTGGGCCGCCTTGTTTGCGGATTTCGACAACGATGGCTTAAAGGATCTCTTTGTCACCAACGGCTATCTGCGCGACTACA
>CBKWFZ010000678.1:0-2910 GCA_966673785.1 uncultured bacterium | reverse complement strand
GATTTGGAAATGAATATGAAAAGGCAATGGTAAACATACTGTTCACCGGAAGCTGGCTACATAATCTGAACTCCGGCCGCCTGAAGCCACACGGGATCACGCCCGAACAGTTTAATGTGCTTCGGATTCTGCGGGGAAGCTCCCCGAAACCGCTGATGCTCGCGGATATCAGTTCCCGGATGATTGACAAAAGCAGCAATGCAACCCGACTGGTGGAAAAACTAAGGCAAAAAGGTCTTCTGAAACGTGAAATCTGCGATAACAACCGCCGTCAGGTCGACATCTCCATAACCGAAAGGGGGCTGGCGGTGCTCAAGAAAATTGACCAGGAGTCAGAAATATGGTTAGCTAACTTCAAAAGCATTTCCCGGGCGGAGGCTGTTGAACTCAACCGGATATTGGATAAACTACGTAACCAATTATTGTATAGACAATAATTGTATAAACTTTATTTATTGGATTTGCGTTAGAACAGGAAAAGGAGACTTTTATGAAAACAGTACTACACAAGGCTGCCACGCGTGGCCACGCAAATCATGGATGGCTGGATACCCATCATACGTTTAGTTTTGCACAGTATTACGATCCTATGCGCGTGAACTTCGGGGCGCTTAGGGTCCTGAACGACGATGTCGTAGAAGGTGGGCGCGGATTTGGCCGGCATCCTCACGACAACATGGAGATCATTTCCATACCGCTCCAGGGGGATCTTGAGCATCAGGACAGCATGGGAAACGTGGCCGTGATCAGGCAGCATGATGTTCAGATCATGAGCGCCGGCACTGGAATTTTTCACTCTGAATACAACAAGAACGCTGATCAGAAGGTGAACTTCCTTCAGATCTGGGTTTTTCCAAAGCAACGGAATATCAAGCCTAATTACGATCAGAAAACGTTCAGACCGGAAGATCGCGTGAACAAAATGCAATTGATCGTGTCGCCCGAAAAAAGCGGCGAAAGCGTCTGGATCAATCAGGATGCGTGGTTTTATCTGGGTAACTTGAAAAAGGGTTTCAAAGGGGATCAGATCCTGAACCAACATGGAAACGGATTTTATGCCTTTGTGCTTGACGGAAGTGTAACGGTGAATGGACAGCATCTGAACCGACGCGATGGGTTTGGTGTGTGGGATACGGAGAAGATTACCATCGATGCTGTGGAGGATTCGGAATTGCTTATCATGGAAGTCCCGATGGACTTTGAAGGATAATAAATATCGAATATGCAGAAATCAACGGCGATAGAGTACCCCATTAGCGAGCTGATTCAAAAGCGGAGAAGTATCAGGGCCTTTTCGGATCAGCCGGTCGAGCCGGAAAAAATACGGTCCCTGTTTGAAGCGACGCGCTGGGCTCCGTCGAGCACGAATGAGCAACCCTGGGTTTACCTGTATGCGACCCGGGAACAGCCCGAACTTTGGGAAAGGTTTTTTGAGGCTTTGAACGAAGGCAACAAACTTTGGGCGAAGGATGCACCATTGCTCATCCTGAGTCTTGCACGCCGGAATTTCACGCGTTACGAGGGCCCGAACGCGCATTCGCTTTACGACCTCGGAGGAGCCAATGCGTTTCTTTCTCTCCAGGCAGTAGAGCTCGGGTTGCAGGTAAGGCAGATGGCAGGTTTCAAAACGGACGTTGCGATCAGGAATCTCAACGTCCCCGCCGAATACCAACCTGGTGTCTTTATCGCCGTTGGATATCCCGGGGATCCTGCGAATCTCCCCGACAAGCTTCGCGAACGGGAACGTGCGCCGCGCGAACGAATCATTCAGGACGACTTCGTATTTAACAACCCCTTTCCACCTACTACTAAATAACAGGACATGATTGAAAAGACAAAGCGCGAAGAGATCGTTGAACTCGTCAACCGCTTGTTCAATTATACGGACGAACAGGATTGGAAGCGTTTGATCTCAGATGTGTTCACTCCGATGGTCGTCTTTGATATGTCATCCGTCGGTGGACAACCACCTGCGAAAATCGCCGCGAGCACGATCACAGCGAACTGGCAGCAGGGATTTGAAGGTCTCGACAGCGTTTATCATCAGTCGGGAAACTTCATCGTATCATTTACCGACGAGGGCCAGGCTGAAGTCAGCTGTTATGCGATTGCCGTTCACTTCAGAAAGGCAGCAAAGCATGGTTCTACGCGAGACTTTTTTGGAACCTATGATATTGTATGTGTGCTGACCGACGTTGGCTGGCGGATTAGCGGCTTGCGATATAACCTGAAATTTATCCGTGGCAACGAGAATCTCAGCTGATTTTGATTCTTATTTCCGGGGGGCTTCGGCGGCGAAAAAGTTGTTAACCAGCGAGATCAATTCGCCCGCGGTCAGATAATACATCACGGTATAATGGCGGGCATTAAACGCTGCGAGGATATCATAGTATTCCTGTTCCGTAAGGTGATAGGTTTCCATAAGACGTTTTTTGTTGTCTTCATTCTGAATGATCACCTCTACGTAGGTCTTCACGCGCTGGTTCTCCATTTCGAGCCGGCCAAGTCGGATCTTCTGCTTTTTCGTGCGTGAATAATAAAAAGGCAACTTCCTGTTGCGTTCTTCGAGCAATTGATTCTCCTGATCGAACATGTTCCCGTAAGGATCGACACGCCTGTCTTCAATGACCACCGTATTGAGCATCGTGGATCGTTCAGCCAGCAACACAATTCCTTCCTCCCAGTCATACAGCGGTATCTCGGTCGTGTTATAGCCCACAAATGAAAAGACAAGTGTATCCTCCGTTGTAGCGACCAGTTTAAAGCCGCCGTGTGTATCCGATATGGTGCCTTTCGTTTTCCCTTTGATCATAATATTCACATATGGGAGCGGAGTAAACGATGCGGAATCTGCGACCATACCCGTAATGAGTTTCTGACCACGCGACACAGTCGCGCCTGCAAACAGGC
>CBKWFZ010000677.1:0-2911 GCA_966673785.1 uncultured bacterium | reverse complement strand
CGCCTGCGTTGCGCGCCGTGATGTTCCGGCCCTCGCCTAGCGAAAGCGAGCTGATCAATGCAAGGTGAGTCGTCTCATACCGAAGCTGCACACCGGCATCCCTGTCAATATTGTATCGTGCATTGAGCTGGCTGCGATCCACGAACTGCAACGCCCCTGATGAAACGACGCGTTCGATGTTTCCGGGAAGCTTGGTCTGGCCGAACCAAACACTCCAGTTCCGGAAGAAGTTATATTTGACAACCGCGTCAAGTATAACGTTTGCGGTCCGGCTGGTTTGCGGCATAGAGGCATTGGCGATATCCGGGTTTGACAATCCGAGCTCGATCTTATAAGTCAACTTCGGCGAGTACATGAAGCCATCGAACTTAAGTCTCGCACGTCTCACCATGAACTGGTCAGTGTACTCACTTGAAGATTTTGAATAAGTACCTGCGTAGAGAATTTGTCCGCGGACTGCAAACTTGAGTGAGAACGACGAATCGCCTGCAACAACCCTTATCCCTTTGCCGAACTTATTCGCGGTTTTATCTTGTGCAAATCCGGAAAAGGCCGATATCAAAAGGAAAAAGGCAACAACATATGACGTGCTTTTTTTCATTCTTTGTCGTGTTTTTTGTTAGTGTTTAACCAAATGTTATCCGCATTACCAGAATGTTAAACCGGGAACGATTAGGTGGGCCGCTTTTTTGAGCAGCCGGGAGATTGCGGGTGATTACGCGAAAACTGCGGGGACCGACACTGTAAATAGGCCGATGTGAGATTTGCACGGAAAACTTGCTGCACTTAAAGAACGAGTTCGCGGTCCGAGGACGAAATCCCGCTCCTCTTTAAAGAAATGCCTATCTTTAGAAATAAACGCCCTATGAACACCTTCATCACGCTGACCCTTACCGATGGTCAGCCCCTGCGGATTAACATCGCGCACATCATCTTCTTTCGCGAACGGGTAAAAGACAGTAAGGACTCGCTGGTTCAGCTGAGTAGCCAGAGCATTGTGGTGAAGGAGTCGCCGGAGGAGATTGAGAAGCTGATCGGTAAGTGAGCTTCCCCGGTTATGCTGGTTTTGACATAAATCAGAATTGATTTCACATCTGCTGCTCATCGACCACCTGAGATTTCCGCTTCAGGAACAAAGAACTTACAAACGCCACCACCAGACCGATGGACAATACTTCAGCGTAAGAAATGAGAATCGCAAACAGGGGATTTTTGTACCACTCTTTAAACTGAGCGAGTTCAGCGGCCTTTGCGTCAAGTTCAGCCGGAGGCGCTCCGCCACGCGATGCCATCGTAAGAACATGCTGTGCGTACTTGTCAAGAAATTCGGGAGCGAACAGATAATAGTAGCCCAGTCCGACCACAACGTAGATCGTGGACCCGAATAAGGCAATAAGAGCACCCGTTTTGAAGGCATGCCCCATCGTAATGTACCCGTTGAGTTGCTTGTTCCGGTAATTCCGGATACCGAAAAACGTGAGCGAAAAAACGACCACCATGGCAACATAGCCGATGACGTCATTACTTTTCATATCGGGATTATTGACCACCATGGTCATCATGTAAACCGTGTTCGTTGCCAGGATTGCGCCCAGGACGAGTCCGAAAATCAAAACGTTCTTTTTCATGTGCTTAGACTTTTGAATGAAACCAAACCTTGACCAGCGACGCCGGCGAGGCCGCTGGTTGTATGGCAAAAGTAGTGGTGGAGGGCAGGGCGGGATTCATACTAAAGTACCAAAATGCGGGTCGGACTTCCGTTTGGTACCAAAGTACTACCGGATGACACGACAGATTCTCAACCGGTTCGCTTTTTCGACAGCCTGAACCCGGTTCTTTACCTCCATTTTCACGAACAGATTTGACACGTGTGTTTTTACAGTGCTCAGCGAAAGAAACAGCTTCTCCGCGATCTCGGCATTAGTGTAACCCCTGACCAGCAGTTCCAGCACCTCGCGTTCGCGGCTGGTGAGATTCATTTTTTCAAGTTCTGCTTCGTCTGGTGCGAAGTCTTCCGGTTTGGTCACAACAACCTGCTTTTCAATCACGACAGTTTTCATCTTCGTCCTTGTAAGTTGCGTGGCGACCCAAATACCGAGTAGCGTAAAGAAAACGGCAATGAGCGCCGCGTAGACATCGAATGAATTGTCGGTAATCAGGTACTTCCACTGCAGCCATTTCAGCAGCAGCACCAGCGCCGCCATACTGAGGCTGTAGTAGATAATGTGTGCGATGTCTTTTCTGGTGTAGCCGAAGAAGGAGAATTGTTTTTCCATGATTTGGGATGATCACTCCGAAGGTCCAAGATAAGAAAAACGGGAAGGG
The DNA here is from genome assembly GCA_966673785.1 of uncultured bacterium. Taxonomy (GTDB): domain Bacteria; phylum Bacteroidota; class Bacteroidia; order Cytophagales; family Cyclobacteriaceae; genus Ohtaekwangia. The sequence goes on along the minus strand of CBKWFZ010000677.1, from coordinate 586 downwards.
AGCGGAAGAGGAAAGCAAATCGGAAATTGCTGCTGGTCTCTGCGAAAAAGTTGAATCAGGTTATTAAGAAAGTAAACTTTTATTTACCTTTGAAATGATTTGGGGCGAGCGAAACGTTGTGTATGGGAATTAAACGTTGTTATTCAGGCCTTACATCTATGGCAAAAAGCTCCGAAGTCTGGAGAATCCTGAGGCAGGACGGATGGTATATCAAGCGACATGGTAAGAGATCACATGTCACCCTTGCGCATCCGACAAAAAAAGGTATAATATCTTTCCCATACCATGGCTCTCAGGAAATAGCTTCAGGAACGCTAAACAAAATTCTCAAAGCTGCCGGACTCAAATAAGCCGGCAATGTCAGTAACGTAGATCGATCCCACATTGCGCAAAGAATCAGTATGGCAAAGGCAAAACCGAAACGTGAAAGAAAAAAAATCGTGGTCAAGGTTGAACGAACCAACACTGGCTTCTCCGCCTATGCGGATAAATACCCTGCCTTTACAACAGGCCGAAGCGCTGCAGGGTTAATCGCCAACATGGTCGATTCGCTTAATCTGTACTTTGAAGAAGGCGGAATCAGGCG
>CBKWFZ010000676.1:0-2914 GCA_966673785.1 uncultured bacterium | reverse complement strand
AAAACCGTGTTCAGCCCGGGTTCAAAGAGAAGGTCTAAGACTTGTGTATAGATACATTGAATGTGGATTGTTAATCTTTGTAGGAAATGTGTTTCGCGGGTGCGTGTGTGCGGGAAGAAATGTGTTAATTAAGCAGCTAAACCAGTCGCCATGAAGAAAATCAAAGTAGCCGTGCTCGGCGCGGGATTTATTTCCGATATCCACCTGGAAAGTTACCACCGGTTCGTACCGGAGGCAGAGGTTGTAGCCGTGTATGCCCGCAACCGGGAACGCGCCGAAGCATTTGCAAAACGTTATCAGATCCCACAAGTATTTTCCGAAATCGAAAAGGCCATCGAGCAGTCCGGCTGCGACGTTGTCGATATATGCCTGCCGAATTTCCTGCATTGTCATGCAACACTTGCCGCGGCAAAAGCCGGCAAACATGTCATTATTGAAAAGCCGCTGGCGGTAACACTTGAAGAAGCCGATCGGATGATTGATGCATGTGCGAAAGCCGGTGTCAGGCTCATGTATGCCGAAGAACTTTGCTTCGCCCCCAAGTATGAGCGTGTACGGCACCTGGTTGACGAGGGTGCGGTAGGGGACATCTATATGCTCAAGCAGGGGGAAAAACATTCGGGGCCGCATTCCGATTGGTTTTATGACGTTGATCAGGCTGGTGGCGGCGTGCTGATGGATATGGGTTGCCATGCGTTCGGGTGGTTTTTCGGGATTTTGAAGAACGCGCGGGTGAAAAGTGTTTTTGCTACGATGACAACAGTTCTGCACAAGGGACGAACGCGCGGGGAGGACAATAGCGTGGTCGTTGTTGAATTTGAAAACGGCGTGATTGGCGTCGCCGAGAACAGCTGGGCCAAGCATGGGGGAATGGATGACCGCAGCGAGGTGTATGGAACCGACGGCGTGGTGTATGCAGATCTCTTTCAGGGAAATGCGTCGCTTGCGTATAGCCGAAAGGGTTATGGCTACGCGATGGAAAAGGCGGACACGACTACCGGTTGGACGTTTCCGATCTTCGAAGAAGCTTTTAATCAGGGATACCCGCACGAACTGCGTCATTTCATACAGTGCGTGCAGAACAATGAAACACCGCTTGTGACCGGACAACTCGGTCGCGATGTGCTTGAGGTTATCTACGCGGCATACGCTTCCGCGGGCCAGGGGAAAAAGATAGAGCTCCCGTTCACTCCGGTCGTGAAAAAGCCGATAGACCTGTGGCTGGGTACGCCGGCGTGATCAGTTCGAATTATCGTAGTACGTGTAATCTTTGGTGATTTTTCCGTTCTCAATGGTGAAGATGGTACAGATCGGTAACGTCCAGCGTGTGCTGTCAGATCCGCCTGACGACACGAATTCCACGATCACGTGATTCCTCCCGGACGGGTAAACGCTCAGGATATCGTCGCGCACATCGGGAAACACTGCTTCAAGCTCGCGATACTTTGACTCGATCTCTGCACGGGTTTGCCGGACAACATCCTGCCCGAACGACGGGTCTTTGAATTCTGCAGGATCGGAATACAATGCCGCCATCGCATTCCAGTCGTGGTTATTGAAATGCTCGTACAGCTTTTTTACCAGCGTAATATTCCGGGTTTCCTCATCGTCGGTTCTTTCCGATCTGCGCATCGTACATGACGCGCAAAGGACGAAACACGCAATTAAAATGATACGGAATGACATACTATTGAATTGATTTGAATTTGCCTTTCTTTTTGTTTCTCAACTCGTGCTTGTGACACAATCGTCATGTTCATCCTGAATGATTCGCCGAATGCAATGCTCCCGCAGCTTCACGATCGATGAAGATGAAACCGTTGGGGTGCTTGTGCAAAATTGTCGCGGGAACCTCAGGCGTGATCGGCCCCTCAATCGTTCGTCGTATGATTGATGCCTTCCGCTCGCCATTGGCAATCAAGATCGCGGTCTTCGCCTCGAGCATGTGCTTGAGTCCGACGGTAATGCCCCGTGTCAGCGCAGTTGCACTTTCGAAATACTTCTGTCCAACCTGACGTGTTTCGTCTGAGAGTTCCGAGGCGTGGCAATAGACGTCGGGTGATGTGCCCGGTTCATTGAGACCCACGTGACCATTCAGCCCGATACCGACAAGGATGCAATCAATGCCACCGTGAGCGGCAATGAGCTCGTCCATCTCCCGGCACGCAGCTTCCGGATCACCCGTCATTCCATCGAACATGTGAACCTGGCTGTTATCGATGGCCAGCGGATCCAATAAATTTGTTCGGATGAAACGTCCGCAGCTGCCGGAATTATCGGATGAAATGCCGATCCATTCATCGAGGCCGATAAAGGTGACGTTGCGAAGATCAAGTTTACTCTCTGCCGCAAGTTTGACGAACTCCCGGAATGTTCCGCGGGGTGTATCGCCTGACGGAACACAGATCAGAGCGGTTGGTTTGGCTCGGATAATATCGCCAAGTGTGCGGGCTGTTTCGCGGGACAGGTCGTCATAATCGTCAAATATCCGGATCGTCATATGTTCATGTCGTGGGTTGAAGTATTTCTTTCGCCGTAAGGCTTCTGCCGGTTCGCATGTAATGACCTGCAAAACGATGGGCCAGCGCCAGGCACGCGGGTATGTCGAGATTCATCAGCATCGCGACCGCGAACCCTGCGTTGAAGTTGTCTCCGGCGCCGGTGGAAATTACCGGGTTCGTAATCAGTTCGCAGGTTTCGCTGAACACCTCTCCCTGATGCCATGCCAATGCCACATGCTGATGGTGAATCACGAGCACATCCGTTTTAAGCCAATCGTTGATCACATTGCCTGTTTCCACAAGGTCGTTTCCGGGCGATGCTCCGCCGAGCATGCCATGCAGCAATTGCGCTTCATTTCGGTTTAAACCAAGCGCAACCCTGCAATATGGGTTGAATTTCCTGAGCGTATCAA
>CBKWFZ010000675.1:0-2916 GCA_966673785.1 uncultured bacterium | reverse complement strand
ACCATTGAAGTTTGTGGTTAGCGTCGTGGATGCCGCTGACAATTCCAGCCTTGATGCGCGGGTTCGTCTGGTGGGTGCGAAAGATAATGTAATCGTTGGCCTGGCGTCGAAAAGCGGAGGCGTTTACGAATTCAATGTGACTAGCACTACTCCAAAGGAATACCGCTTGTCGGTCGAGCGTGATGGCTACGCGTTCCAGAACATAACGCTTCAACTTGATGGAGCCGGCGAGGAAGAGAAGACTGTGAACCGGACCGTCGAAATAAGAAAGCTCGCAGAGCGCGTGACCGGTATCCTCAGAAACATTTACTTCGATTTCGACAAGGCAACCTTCAAAACCGAATCCTACACGGAGCTCAATATGTTGGAGAACATGATGCGGTCAAATCCCGGTGTGTCGGTTGAAATAGCGGGCCATACGGACGCCATCGGTACAAAAGATTACAACCTGTACCTGTCGCGGAAACGGGCCGAAGCCGTAAAGGATTTTCTTACCAAAAAAGGAATCGATTCAAGAAGGATCAAGGCCGTTGGCTATGGTAAGTCCAAACCTCTCGCCAGCAATGATGACGAACTCGAGGGCCGGCAACTAAACAGGCGGGTAGAGTTTAGAGTCTTGTCAAACTAGGCGGAAAATACATTCCTTTCTTTCTTTGGGTAAACCACCTAAATTGCCCGCCAAACAATGGCTGAAATGACGGTAGTTCCGTACAAGGACGATCAAAGCGGGAAAAAGGAACAAGTGGCGCGAATGTTCGACAACATCAGCCATCGGTATGACTTCCTTAATCATTTTGTAAGCTTAGGCATAGACAAGGTCTGGAGGAGGAAGGCTATCCGCCTTCTGAAAGCGCCGAATCCCCGGGTGATCCTCGATGTTGCCACCGGGACGGCTGACTTTGCAATCCAGGCTATGGAGCTTAACCCTCAAAAAGTGTCCGGAATCGATATTTCGGAGGGAATGCTGGAAGTTGGACGGAAAAAGATTCGCGAAAAGCGGCTCGACCAGGTCATTGAGTTACGGACCGGCGATTCCGAGAATATTCCGTTTCCGGAAAATAAATTTGATGCTGTGACCGTTGCTTTTGGAGTGAGGAATTTCGAAAACCTGGAAAAAGGACTGCGTGAGATATTCCGCGTACTCGCACCGGGGGGACGCCTTGTCGTGCTCGAATTTTCCCGACCACGGATGTTTCCGATGAAACAACTCTATAACGCGTACTTCCGCTATATCCTTCCCCGTGTAGGAAGAATGGTTTCCAACGATAAGGCGGCGTATACCTATCTGCCCGAGTCGGTGCAAGCATTCCCCGACGGCGACGACTTTCTCCAGGTACTCAAGAACGTAGGATTTAAAGATACCCAATGCAAGCCTCTTACTTTTGGTATAAGTTCAATCTACAGCGCTTCCAAGGCCTGATTGTGTTGCTGCTCCTGGCAGCCGCTGTTCCGGCTGCCGGTCAGAAGCGATGGGTTGAGAAGAACAATCCCAATTACGATGAACGGAAACTGACCTACGGCTTTCTCATCGGTTTGCATACATCCACGTATCAGTTAAAGTATTCCGATGCCTTCGTTGACTCGCCGGTTTACGATAACATGCACTCCATAACCCCCCGATGGAAAGCGGGATTTTCCCTCGGTTTTATCGTCAATTACAAACTCAATGATTATCTCGATTTCCGGATCACTCCAAAGGTTGGTTTTTACGAACATGAGGTAAAGTATCTGTACACCGACAACACCCCCGAGGCTGTGCGTCTTGTGGAAACGACGATGGTGGAGTTCCCGGTTCTGCTGAAGTATAAGTCCGAACGCAGAGGCAATGTGCGTATGTATATGATCGGTGGTGTCAAACCGGCGATCCAGGCATCGGGACAAAAGGAACTCGAGAACTCTGAAACGCTTGAGGTGAAAACAAGCAACCTCCACCTTGAAGCCGGATTTGGGTTCGACCTGTATTATCCGCTGTTCAAGTTTTCACCCGAGATCCGGTTTAGCCGCGGGATCGCGGACATTCTCGAAAACCGGACAAACATGTTCGGCAATCCGTTAAGCCGCGTGAATACGAATACGATCACCATCTATTTCCTTTTCCAGTAGTACGTATGAAGAGAACAATCACATGCATCACCGGCGCCACCTCGGGCATCGGTGAAGCAACGGCACGATTACTTGCAAAAAACGGGTTTGACCTCATCCTGACGGGGAGGCGTGTCGAACGTCTCGCCTCACTGGAAAGGGAACTCTCCAAAGAGACCCGCGTCATTACACGTGCCTTCGATGTTCGTGACCGCGGTGCAGTAGAGGATGCATTCAGGACCTTACCCGAAGAATGGCGAAACATCGACGTGCTTGTAAACAACGCCGGCAACGCACACGGGCTGGACCCGATACAATCCGGCAATGTAGACGACTGGGACGCGATGATTGACATCAATGTCAAGGGTTTGCTCTACGTATCGCGGGAGGTTATGCCCGGAATGGTGAAACGCAATAGCGGACACATCATTAATATCGGATCGATTGCCGGGAAAGAGGTGTACCCCAAGGGTAATGTGTATTGTGCCAGCAAGTCCGCCGTTGATGCGCTGACGCAGGGCATGCGCTTCGATCTCAATCCCCATGCCGTTAAGGTTACGGCTATTCATCCGGGCCTCGTCGAGACTGAGTTTTCTCTGGTACGTTTCAAAGGTGATGAGTCGAAAGCGTCATTGCCTTACCAGGGAATCAAGCCCCTTACGGGTACAGAAATTGCCGAATTGATCCTGTATGTGCTGAAGTGTCCACCGCATGTGGTGCTTGCCGATATCACCGTGTTCCCGGTTGCACAGGCCAGCGCGACGGTTGTCAACCGCGGTTAGCTGATCATTCATTCACCAACGCGCGCAAAGTCTCCGTATCGATGTCATGTCC
>CBKWFZ010000674.1:0-2916 GCA_966673785.1 uncultured bacterium | reverse complement strand
TTTGAGAAAGATTATGCCAACGTAGGCATGCCAATTCAATTCATCTGACATGCGGATCTTTGCCATCGGCAGAAACTATGCCGAACACATTAAGGAACTCAACAATGAAAGGCCAGACGAACCGGTCATCTTCACCAAACCCGACACGGCCCTGATTCGTGAAAACGGCCCCTTCTACTACCCCGATTTTTCGAAGGACATTCATTATGAGACGGAATTAGTGTTAAGAATCTGCAAAGAAGGCAAAAACATACAGGAAAAATTCGCCGGAAAGTATTACGACTCGATTGGCATCGGAATTGATTTTACGGCAAGAGACCTGCAGCAGAAAGCGAAGGAGAAAGGATTGCCGTGGGATATCGCGAAAGGTTTTAATGGATCGGCACCCATATCGGACAAATTCATTCCGGTATCAGAATTCAAGGAACTCAGCAATATAAACTTCAGTTTAAAAGTTGATGGCGAGCTCAGACAACAAGGCAATACCGGCCTGATGTTGTTCAGCTTCGATGTCATCATTGCATACCTGTCCCGCTTTTTTACGCTACGGACTGGTGATCTGATTTTTACAGGTACTCCAAAAGGAGTTGGCCCTGTCAAGGTAGGGAACGTTTTGTCGGCTTACATAGAAAACGAAAAACTATTGGAATTTGAAGTTAAATAGAACGATCGTAACCGCATTTTTTTCGATCACATCATTTTTTGCCTTCTCTCAATTCAGTAAACCGGAAGTGCGACTGGTTGAGCATGAACGGTACAGCTACCCTATTAACCCGGGTCAGCCAGGTTCACTCGCGGGGACTATGGGTGAGTTGCGGTCCACTCACTTCCACTCAGGAATTGACATCCGCACCAACAACCAGATTGGCTACCCTGTACTCGCTTCAAAGAGCGGCTACATTTCGCGCGTGTCGGTTTCACCTTCCGGCTATGGCAATATCATTTACATTGTTCATCCCGACGGAAATACGACGCTGTATGCGCACCTGAATAACTTCCGTGGAGAACTTGCAGATTATGTGATCAAAGAGCAGTACCGCAGAAAGAGCTTTCCGCTTGATCTCTATTTTGGACCGGACCAGTTTCCCGTAAGACAAGGCGATACGATCGCGATCTCAGGCAACACGGGTTCATCGGGCGGACCGCACCTTCACTTCGACATTCGCGATCCGAACAATTACGCACTCGACCCGCTCAAGGTAGGCAACTTCCCGGAGGTCCCGGACAACCTGCCGCCCTCAGCTGAGAAGATTGCGCTTCGCACGCTCGACAAAAATTCGCGTATCAATGACCGTTTCGGCCGGTTTGAATTCCATGCACTTGCCAGATCAAAAAGTCACTACACGATCGCAAGCCCGATCATGGCAAGTGGCGTCATCGGTATCGAACTGATTGCCAAAGACCGTCTCGCTCCGGGAAGCCCCTTTTACGGAGGCGTAAATTTCATTGAGGTCGCCGTTGATAGTCAGCTGGTCTTCAGCCAGGCGATTGAAAAAGTGAACATCGCGGAAACACGGGGAATCTATACGCTCATGGACTTCAAGACCATGCGCCGAAGCGGGTCCCGGTTTTATAAGCTGTTTATCGACGACGGGAATACATTGGAATTCTATGACCAGTCACCTGGTGACGGCAGAATCCGCATCAACCCCGATCGCGAATCAAACATTGTTATTACATTGCGCGACAGCTACAACAATAAGAGCACCGTGGCATTCAAGGTGAAGCCTGTCCCCGTGGTGAAAGAAGTCTCAAGCCTGGAAGCCTCACGAGATCCGCTTACCTCGGATGTAAATGAAAATACATTGATGGTGTCAGCTAAACCCTGCACCGACAGCACCTCGGCGGTGATGATGTACACGCGAGGCAATCCGGTTCAGCTTGCTCCGGATTATTTCAACGCAAACCGAGCGGTTTATCTGGTTGATCTTCGTCAAGGACTTCCTGACTCAATTGTAACCTGCGAAAGCCGTCTGGTCACAAACCTGAAGCAGGTAATTCCACCCGACACCGACTACACGTACTACAGTGACGACATGGATATCCATTTTCCGAAGGGCTCCCTCTACGATACGTTGTACTTCGCCGCCGCTTATTCGGTCGAGGGTGAACAAGAGATCTTCTCGGCAGGTGATCGGCACATACCGTTGAACAAGACGGTGTCAATCGTTCTGAAACCCCGGAAAGCTTATGCTCGCAAACCGTCACTGGGGGTCTACCGCGTCGTCGGTCGTAGTTACTCATACCTGGGAGGTCAATGGGAGAACGATCAGATCCGGATTTACACCAGAGAGTTTGGTGACTTCACATTAATGGAAGACAATGAGGCGCCATCGATCCGGGTAATTAAGGCGGATCGTTCGTCGCTGCGTTTTAAGATTTCGGATCGCATGTCGGGTATCTCATCCTATGACGCGTATATCAATGGTGAATGGGTGCTGATGCATTATGATGCGAAGTCAGGAACGATCTGGTCTGAGAAACTGAGTAAGAACCAGTCACTTTCCGGTGAAATGGAATTGGTGGTGATCGATAACGCCGGCAACAAGAGCACGTACAAGCGCAAAATACCCTAAACAGTTTTATATGCTTAAAGCAGGTGACAAAGTACCGTCAATCCCGGTACCTGATCAGGATGGCAAGCCCGTGTCTTTGGATCAGCTCAAAGGGAAAAAGATCGTTCTGTATTTCTATCCGAAAGACCAGACTCCGGGTTGCACCGCAGAAGCGTGTAACCTGAGGGATAACTATAAGAGTCTCCTCAAGCACGGGTACCAGGTATTTGGTGTCAGTACCGACTCCGAAAAATCACACAAGAAGTTTATCGAAAAGGAGAAGCTGCCATTCCCTCTGCTGGCGGACACCGACAGGAAACTTCATGACGCCTTTGGTACATGGGTTGAAAAATCGATGTAC
>CBKWFZ010000673.1:0-2918 GCA_966673785.1 uncultured bacterium | reverse complement strand
AGTCAACCTCGTATAGCTATGGTGGACAATATGGGACATCATCCACGGTAACGTATTACCTGGAAAAGGATGGGAACCCGCTCAAGTATATCTTCACGCTAAACGCCATTGGACAGGACAAGAAAAAAGTTCTCGAAGAGTTAAAGATATACGTTAGTGACGACGAGGCGATAATCAATTCGCTATCCGACAGGGTTCATAACAAAGACAGCCTGTTTGAAATCATTCGTCGATACAACGTAGCGAACTTCGAACCTCAGAAGACGTCTGATTCCGGGTCCAACGGTAAACTGACTATTTATTGCAAAAAGGTTAATTTGGAAAAAGTCTACCTCTCAATCGAAGGCATGCATTTCCATCTCGTTCCCAACGATTTGGTCCAGTTGAACGTGCCGCCCGGGCGTCATATCAGGATTTGCGCGGGAGAAGATCAATTTTGCGATGTAATTGAAGTCCCTCCTTACTTTGATTCGTACTTTGAACTTGAAGTATTAAAAACGTCCACGAACGTTTTTTACAAACTCACCCCTCAGCCAACCGTTATCGGAGAAAGGGAAACAGGAATAATAGCCCGGAAGAAGGAAAAGAGAAACGATTAAAAACCAAAATGGGAGCCTTAGGGGCTGTGACGAGACGAGATTGAATGAGATCACTTCAATTTCTCCTCGCCCATGATACGACAGGCGCAGCTGCACGATAACTTCAAAATCCTGATATTTTTAACTTCTCGGGGAACCGAGTAACTGGAAATCAGCGCTTCTTTGCCCTCCGTTCATAAAACCCATCGAAATACCTGTCTCTGGCACTCTCATTGCCTTCGATAATTCCCTTCACGTCAAAACTTTGGTTCAAGCGTTTGTAAATGGTCTTTGTCTTAGGTGTACTTGCAGTCAGCTCAAAGGTATTGTGATCAATTGACACGATCAGAAGTTTGCGAACAATTCTGCCGTCATAGTCGGACAAGATCAATGAGTCGCTCTTTATTTTATAGTTGAACTGAATTTCCCCCACACCATGATCGTAGGTCCATACTTCGGTATCGGAAAATAATACTTCCTGATAAAATGAGTCGGAGTCAAAAAAATACCAGGCTCCGGAAATCGAACCACTGGTATCAACTTGACAAGAAGTCAGAAATATCCAGATTGCGAACACACTGTTTTCCAGCGAAAGGTGATCTTTTCTCAACATATAGCTTCGAAATTTAGTGCTAACGAAGAATCCCAACCTTTATCAACCTGGTGTATCTATGGCGAGAGTCGAACCAACAATGAATCAACTTTTGATTTGACGTATTCAGGGTCATCAGCATGGATATAGTGGCGTGATTGGCAAGCAACAAAATGCCTCGAATCAGGCCAGAGGTGAATTATTCTTCTGTGCTCGTCGATTTTTATTCCAAGCTCTTCTCCTGATGCGGGGAATTGCTCATTGATTTTTACACATGTAATCAGGTACATGGGGATACCCGGGAACTTACTGATGGCCTCAACTTCATCGGTAATTGCCTGAAGAGCCGAAAATTCATCGCGCTGTGCCGGGCTCATCTGCTGCCTGTAGCGGCTTAACGTTCTTTCCCTTTCCATCCACAATGAGTCGGAGATCGCGCTTCGCAACCTGGCTTCACTAAACCCGGGATCAAGCAGTACGACAGCGTCAATTTTGCGTCTGGCAGTAGTCACATACGCCATAACAAGCTGACACCCCATGGAATGTCCGATCAGGATCACCTTCGAATCACTTTGTGCTTTTTGCAGGACGCTGTCTAACTCCAAAATCATTGCAGTGAGGTTCTTGGTATGAGAACCACTGTAAGACCGGCCACCAAGACCGTTCCGATTATAACTGATAACCTTTCCTTTCTTCTCAAGCAACCTGGCAAGTTCCGTCCAACTCGCTGTCCCCTCCCCTAGTCCGGACACCAGAACAAACGTATACCCGCTGCTCTCAGCGCCAAGGGCCAATGACGAAATGAAATTGGCTGCAATGACCACGGTCATGCAGCGAACCCAACCGGTGAAAGCAAACTTCAGACTGATCGGGAGCGTGTTTACTGAAATCAGATTCATCATAAGGATCGTAATGTTGTTCTACATCCCGGAACAATGTATCCAAAACTAACACGCTTCCAATCCCGCTAACAACGGGATTTTGATAGCAGGTCACCCAATCGAAAAAGTTGATCGGGTTATCGATGATCCGCATTGCTCCGCAAGTCTCCGATAAACTTAGTTTGTTCGACAAAATGCATACTAACCTTTGTGCGCGGTAATCCATGAGCGCCCCCTTCCCTGTTTTCAGTGATGCCAATACCAACAATTTTTTCTATCCTGCAGCCGTTTTGCAACCGATATCCACCCATGAACAAACACCGGCCCTTTATCCTTTCCGCCCTGTTCTCAGCCCTCCTCCTGGGAGCGTGCGCATCAATTCCTTCGACAGGACCAGGAACCGACTCTGAACCCAGCGCACAGAATACCGTCCCCCAAGACAAGAAACTCCTCACCGGCGCCGAGCAGCTTGACAAATACCTGCCCTACCTCAAAGGTAAACGGGTTGCCATGCTGGCGAATCAAACCACGATCATCGGCAAGACACACCTGGTGGATAGCCTGCAATCACTCGGCGTCAACATCGTCAAGGTCTTCGGTCCAGAGCATGGCTTCCGTGGCAATGCAAGCGCCGGCGCTCACGTCGGCGATGAGGTGGATGCCGCGACCGGTATTCCCATTATTTCACTCTATGGACGGAAGAACAAACCGACAAAAGAAGACCTCGCGGATGTCGACATTGTGGTCTACGACTTGCAGGATGTCGGCGTACGCTATTATACGAACATCAACGCTCTCGCGCGGCTCATGGAGGCCTGTCACGAAAACGGAAAGGAGTTGATGATCCTGGACCGGCCCAATCCCAAC
>CBKWFZ010000672.1:0-2925 GCA_966673785.1 uncultured bacterium | reverse complement strand
GCCATACATGAGATTCAGACCCGGCGAAGAGAAAAGCGCTACGGCATCTTCCGCTTCTTCAAACGTTGAAGCACGGGCGAGCTGATACGCAGCTTCAAGCGCGCGGTTGTCCTGCTTCAGGAGCAGCCACGACAGCGCCACGGGATCTTCACCCTCCACATTTCCGACGATCCCGTTCACGATCGGGCCGTGCCTGCTTTCACGCACTTCAAGGATGACATCCGCTTCGCCCTTGACCTTTATCGTTTCGTTTCGCACGCGAAGATCCTCCCAGGCGTCACCAAATTTTACCTGCCCGGCATTGGCGGGATTTGCCGTTTCACGGAAGAAGTCGACGTCGTCGTTTTCAAACATTGTCATTCCCCATGCGCAAAAACGGTTGTTTCCGAGAATGCCGAAGGGAAGTCCTGCAAGGTGATGACCATAGAAGCTGAAGCCGGGATATTCAAGATGGGCCTCATACCAGACTGCCGGTTGAGAAAAACCGATATGTGTATCGTTGACGAGGATCGGCGCACCGGAAACAGAGCGCTCACCACTCACTACCCAGCCGTTGCTCCCCTGAAGCATCGGCACAGGCAACTTCCTAAAGGCCGCATGAAGAGCCGAGATAAGACCATCGTGTGACGGCTTCGCTTTGCCGGCATGAACCGGAATGATCTCCGCATCCTCCGACGCCTGTATGGCGAGATCTGCCAGATAGGCCGACCCAAGTTCGCGATGGATCTTTTCGAGCACGGGGTCTAGTTCAAATCCTTCAGCGAAGCCAAGCGCCATGAATCCGATCACATAATACACGTCTTCGGGAATAAACGCTGTCTTGGGAATTCCAATCACCGAAAACTCAAGGGGTGTCGGTCCGTCCTGCACGAATGTGTTCACCCCCCGCTGATATGCCAGCACTGCTTTTTGATAGCCGGCCGTATCGCCCGCCAGGTATTTATCGGCATGGCTTTTCGCAAAACGGTTTAATCCAAGGGTGCGGAAGAGCTTATCAACTTCGACGAATTCAGGTCCAAGCACCTCGGACAGTTTTCCGGCCGATGCGCGTCGCAGCATTTCCATCTGGAAGAGCCGGTCGCGGGCGTGCAAATATCCCAGCGCGTAGTATGCGTCATCCGCCGACTGTGCATAAATATGCGGGACACCATAATCATCGAAATAGACTTCGGTCGTTGCCCCAAGCCCGGCCAGTTCAAGCTCGCCGGAGAACTTTGGCTTCAGGGTGAGCAGGTAGGCATACAGGACGGACCCGATGAGCGCGAGAAGCACCACAACGCCAACCAATATCCGTCTAACCAGCTTCATTGAACCATTCAGTTACGTTTTGAACTTGAGTAAGTGTTTATAACGCTTAATCGGTCGGTGCCGTATGCTTTTTTGTCGCCTTCCGGGCACGCACGATGTAGAACGCGAGCACAGCGATACAAATCCAAAGTCCCAGGAATTCGCGCGCTTCTTCAATGTACATGTGATTCATTTTCGCGACGTCGTCAAACAACTCGGTCCTGTCCGGCTGGCTGATCCATTCGATGATACCTGACCAGTATCGGAAGCTATAACCGACGAATACGACAAGGAGTACGAGGATCACCCTTAAGGGGTGGATTCCAAACATGGCGAGGATAGCCAGCACAGCCATCGTACCATAGATCAGGATCCAGATCAATGGATCGGGGTCGTTGACCTGGACGAAAGCGAAGAGCAGAAAGAGCGCGGCGAGTATAAAATTCAGGATCTTCATGACGATCTGGGTCCAAAAAAAGATGTCGGACAGAGTATGCCCGACATCGCTGTAAACAAAAACGAAAAAACTTGATTGAAAATTACAAAATACTTTTCATGTATTCAGCACTGGCCTGGACACTTTTTATCGGTTCGCCCGGATACGACTCCTGTTCCACAAAGAATTGTTTCATACCCGACTGTTTCGCTTTGGCGAAGATGGCCTTATAATCGATTGAGCCCGTGCCGATGTCGGCGTTCCGGTTCTTGTCTTCCTTCGACATGTCTTTGACGTGCCACTGCTCAAACCGGCCCGGATACTTGGCAAAATACGCAAGCGGATCTTTCCCGGCGTTGACTACCCAGAAGATGTCCATCTCCATGGCAACAAGCTTCGGGTCGAGTTCGGCCAGCATGACGTCGTATGGGATCTGCCCGCCCATTTCCATAAACTCGAAGGCGTGGTTGTGGTAGGAGAAGCGGATGCCGTGCTTGTTGCACAATTCACCGGCCTTATTGAACTCCTCGCAACGTTTCTTGTAGTCATCGATGGAAGTCCTTTCGCTTTCAACCAGATAGGGACAAACCATGTAAGGCTGGCCGATCGATTTTGCATCGGCAACAGCCTGCTCCCAGCCTGACCGGATAATGTCTATGCCGTAATGACCACTGGTGACCTTCATGCCTAGGCTCTTGACGTAGTCATTAAACTCCTTGACAGTCATGCCGAAGAGTTTGCCGTCACGGTAGCCGTACGTTTCCAGTGTCTTGTATCCAAATCCGGCGACTTGTTTGAGTACGCCCTTGGGATCTTTAGGCATCGTTTCGCGAAGCGTGTAAAGCTGAAGTCCAAGTCCCTTTTTACCCTTGCCAAGAGCGACAAAGGACGGCAGGGAAAGCAGACCGGCTGCGGCGAACGAGGCAGTTTGAATAAACTCCCTCCGCTTGATTGGTTTCAATGGGCGTGTCATAGAAAAGGTTCAGGTTGTTGATCATTATCAGAAATGCATTTCAAATGGTCGTTCCGACGCCTCTTCCGCGCCGATGATCATTTGTTGTGCAGACGGATTCCACCAAAATAGTACAAAGTTTTATCTCCCGCTTCCGAATTCTTAAAGATTACATAAATGTCATGCATCCCGCTTTCGGCGGTAAGTTTCGCGGTAGATTCGATCATGCCCTTGCCGGAAATCTTCGCCG
>CBKWFZ010000671.1:0-2927 GCA_966673785.1 uncultured bacterium | reverse complement strand
CGAAGCTGCGCGCGGGCTTTTTCTATATCCCTCACGGCGCCATCATGTACAACAAATACGATAAGTGAAAAACCCCTTCGAAAGTCTGGACAGAATTCTGGAGCACCGCGTGCGCCTGCAGATCATGTCTGTACTCGTAACGGAGGAGGCACTCGATTTCTCGGGACTGAAAGAAACGCTAAACGTCACCGATGGTAATCTCGCGTCGCATATCAAGGCGCTCGAAAAAGAAAAATACGTTTCGGTAAGCAAAACATTTGTCGACCGGAAGCCGAACACGCGTTACAAGATCACAGAGAAAGGCCGGAACGCATTCCGCAAGCACCTTGATGCACTCGAACAGGTTATCCGCCAGCAGAAATAAAAAAATTTAGACATGAACTTTGCATTTAAAAGTACTTTTCAATGCATCATAAAAAGATTGATTGCTGCTGATTCGCCGGTGCGGCGGGCGTTTGTCATCATCGCCTTCAATGCAACCCTGACTATAAGCGGCGCTTATGCATACCTGAGCAATAGCATCATTCCTGCTACAATCGGCTCGAGATACTACGGTCACCACTACGTCGCAATGCTAAAGGTCGCCGCTTGCGCTGTTGTCATTTCCACCGCGTATGCGATAGCCGTAATGATCAAACACTTCCTGGGATCCTTTGAATTCACACGTTACAGAATATCTGATTTACGAATCAAATCATCATCACTCAAACAATAACACGTATGGAAACACCATCCTCCAATCCGCTAACGCTCCTCGAACGGTTTAACACCTGGATCCAGGAATCAATCATGATCAAACTGTTTTCGATCGGGTTCCTCATACTCATTCTTTTGTTGCCGGCATCATGGATATCCGAACTGATCTATGAACGCCAGGCGCGCGCGTCCGAGGCACTCAAGGAAGTCTCGCATAAATGGTCGGAAGCGCAGACCATTTCCGGGCCCGTGCTCGTAATCCCCTATAAGAAACAGGATGTGACAGACCGCGGTAAAGATGGCGTCGAGATTAGGGAGACCGTTGAAAAAGCGTTCTTTCTTCCCGAAGAACTTGATGTAAACGGTAAGATTGATCCGTTCGTCCTTCACCGCGGGATCTTTGAAGCGCCGGTGTACAAAAGCCAGCTGGAAATCTCATCAACATTCAGGAAGCCCGATTTTGAAAAGCTGAATATCGCCGCTGAAATGATCCTGTGGAAAGAAGCATATCTCGCGTTCGGCATAACGGATTTGCGGGGAATCAGCGACACATTGGTACTCGCAGTCGATGGCCGGCAACTCGAACCGGAGCCTTCCAATAATATAGGTGTTACCGTGCTCAGCCGCGAAGGTTCCTACTTCAACGAAGGTTACCGTGAAGACTATGCAGGTGCCGGCGTAAGCACAACCGGAATCACGACAAAAATGAAATGGCAGAACGCCGATGATTTCCGCGGCGATGTAAAGCTTGCGTTCAACCTTAAGGGAAGTCAGCGACTGGATTTCGTACCCGTTGGAAAAACCACTTCGGTCCGGCTATCCGGACCGTGGGCCGATCCCAGCTTCGACGGAGAATTCCTTCCCGCTGATCGCGACATCACAAAGGATGGGTTTACGGCAGACTGGAGAGTACTTCATTTTAACAGACCCTTTTCGCAGCAATGGACGAATGAAAATCCGACGCTGAAAGGAAGCGGCGTAAAACTGCTTATTCCCGTGGACCAGTATCAGAAAAGCATCCGCACAGCAAAGTATAGTGTGCTCATTATTATGCTGACCTTTTTAGCACTCTTGATGGTCGAAATAACGCAGAAGGTCCGTATTCATCCATTTCAGTACATCCTGGTCGGCGCCGCGCTTATTATTTACTACACGCTCCTGCTAAGCTTCAGCGAACACATCGGTTACAATATCGCATACGCCCTGGCTTCGGCTGCAACGGTCATCCTCGTCAGCCTGTATGCGAGTTCGTTCATTCGTGAAACCCGGATCGTGCTGATCTTTTCGGGTATGCTTACCCTGTTTTACGGCTTCATCTTCGTAATTATTCTTCAGCAGGATTTCTCCTTGTTACTGGGCAGCGTTGGACTTTTCATCATAATCGCTGCAGTTATGTATCTGTCGAGAAAGATCAATTGGTACAGGGGAAGCCGTGACGTAACGACACCGGCGAACTAACCGGGAACAGGTGGGTGATGGTTGAGCAGGCAAGGTTAGCGGTTATCAAATGCTTGCCTGCTCTTTCCTTAAAGATATCGCTTGGTAAGACTGTCCCGGATGTTGTATGTGCGGATTGCAGTTCCCGCCCGTGAAATGGTAAATGTATCCTTCCGCGAATTGATGTAAACGCTATCGCCAGGTTGAAATGTATTTGCGGTACTACTGAATATCTTAATCCGGCCATTATCAAACCGAAGCAGACGCAGCCGTTTGTATTCCTGCACATACCTCGCGAGGCTGTCTTCGCGGGCGTAGTTCAATTGTCCCGATGTCAGCGTACAAAAGAGAAAACCGGTTCCCTTTTCATGGTAAACTTCAACGCTGTCGACACGTGCCGAGAAGTCGTAATCCAATGCAGCGGTATACCAGTCAATTTCGTCAATGTAGCCCGCGTACTGGTCGTACACGAGACTGAGCGCAAGCAGGGCGACCACGGTGGCGCCGATCAGGATAGGTCGGTTACAGGAGAAGGCATGAAGCCGTTTGGTGCGAAAACTGGGCCAGACCGTTTGTGGCCGCCGTTTGATGTGACAGCTTTCTTCTGAATTCCGCGGGATGCCGGCGCGCAACCTTTCCGGTTGTTATTTAGATTCGCGCTTTGGCGAAAAGCGGATAATCATTAATATTGCAGCCCATTTAAGGTGATGCAGGTCTTCCTTCCATCGAAGTGGATTAGTTCGGGGTGTAGCGCAGCCCGGTTAGCGCACCACGTTAGGGACGTGGGGGTCGGA
>CBKWFZ010000670.1:0-2928 GCA_966673785.1 uncultured bacterium | reverse complement strand
GTGACGCCGATCGCCCAGCCATCGCGAAACCCGAAACTCGTACCCGTTTTCCAGGCGATCTTGCGGGCGCTTTCAAAGTACCGCCAGCCCGACTCCTCACCGGGGCGGTTAAGTTCCTTGAGTGCATCGAATGTGAGATACGCGGACGCCGTACTGAGAAGACCTCCATCCCTAATGTGGCGAAGCGGGATGGTTTCCGTGTAACGCAAACCGTGATAGCCTGCATGCAGCGAATCGAAGGCAACACCCGCCGCCCCGATTCGATTCAAACTTCGGGCAAGGGATGCGTACATCCCTGTGATATCCCACAGCGTACCCTCTGCACCTCCCAAAATCAGCGACAGCCCATAGTGATCGGGTTGACGCGTCAGAGTCGTCATGCCGAGGCGCTTGAGTAAAGCATGGAACCGTTCATACCGGTATTCGCGAAGCATATGAACAGCGGGGATGTTCAGTGACCGGACCAGCGCCTTGTCCGCCGGTACCGCCCCGTCATAATCGTTGGAAAAATTTCTGGGCGTATATCCGTTGATGAACATCGGGACATCGGGAAGAAGGGTACCGGGCAAAATCTTTCCATCATCCATAAGAGCGGCGTACAGGAACGGCTTCAGAATGCTGCCGGTGCTTCGCGGCGCACGCACAACATCCACCTCTGAACCGTCTCCCGTTCCAATGTTACCTACATACGCAATCACATTTCCAGAGTTCACCTCAGCTACCAGGACAGCGGCATTGTGAATCCGGTTTCCGGTCAGGCGCCGATGGTGTGACGCTACAATTTCCTCAATCCGAAGTTGCTGTTCATAATCAATTGTTGATACGACTTTTTGGCTCCCGTGCCTGGAAAGGTCAGGGAGCAAGTGACGTGCATGACGCGGTAGTGGCACGGGTTCCGTCGGCAGCGGCTCCCCTTTCGCCAGCTCACATGTCAGGGAATCGATCGTTCCCTCACTGAGTAGCTTATCAAGAAGCCGATCGCGTTTGTTCCGCAGCGACTCGCGATTGCGTCCGGGATGGATTAGTGCAGGCGAATTGGGAAGGACAGCCAGCAACGCCGCTTCCGCCCAGGACAGCTCCTTTTCACTTCGGCCAAAATATCTCCAGCACGCCGCCTGAATACCGACAACGTTTCCTCCGAATGGAGCATGTGCGGCGTAAAGTCCGAGGATTTCCTGTTTTGAATGGCGAAGTTCAAGCCGGGTCGCGAGCACCATCTCGATCATTTTTCCGAAGAAGGATCGCGTCTTTTTTTTCCCCGATAGTCGAATTACCTGCATCGTGATGGTGCTCCCTCCGCTGACAACTCCGCCCGCTTTCAAATTCTGGACTATTGCCCGTGACATCGCAAGCGGGTCTACGCCGGGATGATAATAGAATCGTTTATCCTCAAACGCGAGCAGTGCCTCGACATACCGCTTAGGGAGCAGGTTGCCTTGCGGAAACCGCCATTGACCGTCAGCAGCTATTGAAGCCGAGAGCAGCCTCCCGTCACCGGCCTCAAGCACCGTTGAATATGGATCTTTAAAAAGGTCGTCGGGCAGACAAAAAGCATAAGCTACAAGGGCAACCGATAAGGCTGCAAGCGCTTTCCATTTTCTCTTCACCCACCACGACATCGTGTTATTGTATTTCAGCTTTGATCACCCTGACATTTCTGCCGCGCTGCCTTGCATAGATCGTTCGGTCGTACATCGCTTCACAAACAACCGCAGGAAGATAGAACTCACCGGTGTATGTAGCCGTAAGCCGGATCCTGAAAGTTTTTGTCCCGTTGTAAGGAAGACTGAAGTGCGTATAGACGCGGTCATCGCGAATATTCTGATGATCAAATTCATCACTCGTTATTGTGTTCTCATCGTCCGTCAGACGCAAATTGGTAATCTCCCATCCCGAAGGGAATATTTGCGTCAACGCCATGTTTTCGAAACGTGAACGCATTCCCATGTGTCGTACGGTCACCTCCGCCATGAATTCAGTGCCCTGTTCAAGCTCGGATATGTCTAAAGGTTCGCCGCTGGCGCTTGTGTACCGAACGGAAAGGTCCACATTGCTTGCTGCGTCAGTTTCGTTTCCTATTGCCGGTGTTCCTTCGAGAATCACCCGGGTGAAAAGTGTACCCGATCCACCATTGGTTACTTTGACATTCCGCCCCCTCTGAGTATTGATCGTTATCGGTATTTGGGAAATCGGCAATGCGCTTACCACCCGCGTCGATTTTCCGTCGACGGAATATGTATAAGTAAGATCTCCCCGCTTTTCCATTCCTGCAAAGGCGGCGACGGCTTTTAGACACATTGCAGTTTCCTGGGTACTCATCCAGTAAGACGAATTGCTTAGTGCGGCCGAAATCTCGTTCAAAAGATCATACGCCTTCACTTTGTCGTTGAGCAGGACCAGCGTCTCAAGAACAAGCGCACGATCGCGTAGGTCGGATCCGTAGCTGTATCCGAGTTCGCGGTAAGGTGCGATCCGCGTATCGATGCCGCTGATAAGTTTTCTTGCCGCCTCGGGTTGCGATATTCTGGCGTACGCGGCCGCGAGCATCCATGCGCCAGCCGTCGAAAGGCGCGTGTCTTCGCGGAGACGATTCATCGCGCCAAGTTCGGGCGATCCGGCAAGCGCAAGCGTATAGAGTCTGTACGCCTGTTGCAGGTCATTATTATACACACCGGAGTTTCGTCGCCATTCTTCCGACTTGTTGCGCTGGAACCGTTTCCACTTGTTGATCATTTCTTCCGGAACGTAATATCCCGTTCGGGAGGCCTCAATAAGAAAATGTCCGGCATAGGATGTTCCCCACACATCGGACTGATCGCTTCCCGGCCAGTAGGCGAATCCGCCGTCGGGCATGGCGAAATCCTTGAGCTTTTGAATGCCGGCATTCACGTTCCGCTGAATGTTTACTTTTTCAGGATCGGTCAAAAC
>CBKWFZ010000669.1:0-2936 GCA_966673785.1 uncultured bacterium | reverse complement strand
GTTGCGAGTGCATGTTTGTTACTGAGCATGGCAGGCAATGCCCGGGTCGCCTTCGAAAAGACGCCGTTGCCTTCGTTGAGGTATAGGCGGTCCTGAAACTCGGGCGCACCGTCTTCATATTCGTTGCCTCCACTCACCACGTAAAGATCGGGATCTCCGTCGTTATCGGCGTCTAAGAAGGTCGCATTAACGTCTTCGCTGTGAGCATCATTTGTCCAGGGAGATGATGGAGATCGTGTGAACGTACCCTCGGAAGTTTGAATGAGTAACTGCCCTGCCTGGCCGATGGCACCACCGAGGTAGACGTCATCGAGACCATCGCCATTTACGTCACCGGCAGCAAGAGCAGGCCCCATGCGGCTTAACTGATACGGCATAAGGACCTCTACCTTAAAATCAACGAAATCGTTTTCTTTATGCCGGAATGGCAAATCCAGATTGCCCCGCGGATCAAAAATGGTTTCCCTTTTTACTGAATTCGGAATTGAGGCTGAATCGGATTTGTCGGATTCACTGACATTCAGAATACGGTTGGGCTGAACGTTCTTAAGCACGGTGCGCATGCCGGAAGGCCACGCTACGACGAGTGAATCCACCGGGGATGACCCGAGCCCGAAGTACAAACCGTATGTGACGCTGGATTGAAACCCACGGACGGGATACAGCTCCTGGTACTGGACGAGGTCATGCTGATAGATCCACACCTTTGCGCCAAGGGCAAAACGATTTCCGGAATTGCCCTGAAGGCGCACCTGTAGCCATAATTTTCCTTCGCGGTTGTCGTTACGCCAAAGCTGTACCGGCTCATTATTGTTTCCAATAAGCAGATCAAGATCACCGTCGTTGTCGAAGTCGGAATAAACCGCGGCATTGGATACCGATGGTGTGCGAAATCCCCATTGTTCACTTACATTTTCGAACTGGAGGTTCCCGGTGTTGCGAAAGAGGTAATTGCGAAGCTTGTTGGAGGGCATTTTCTGAACCAGGTCGTAGGTTCTGAATGTCAGGTTTCCTTTGGCGGCCTCCCTGAGTTGTGCGTCAGGCATGGTGTACTTAAGGAAATCCAGATCTGTAAAATCACGCAGGTATCCGTTGGTAATAAGTATGTCTTTCCAGCCGTCGGAATCAAAATCGGCAAACAATCCTGCCCAGCTCCAGTCGGTGTTGGACACCCCTGCGAGCTGACCGATCTCACTGAAACGAATGTTACCATCCGCATCTGCGCCGCGGTTGAGCTGAAGCATGTTACGCATGTGCTGCCTGTAGTAGCCACTGATCATATTCATCAGGCCCCTTGAGCAGCTTCTGACGATGGTTGTCTTCCGGAAGCATGTCAAGGGTAAGCACATCGGGAAGTCCATCATTATTGAAATCAGCGATGTCAGCTCCCATTGAAAATTTTGAGACGTGGTGGAAAGACTTATCTAACGACTGGGTAAATGTCCCATTCTGATTGTTGATATAAAGACAGTCGTGTTCGGTGTAATCGCTCGTGGTGTAAATGTCGGGCCATCCGTCCTGGTTTATGTCTGCCACGTTAACGCTTAGTCCATAGTTGAGTGCATTATTAATGATACCGGATTTAAGTGTTACATCGGTATATGTGCCTGACACCGACACGTCGTTCCTGAAAAGTCTGTTTCCGTATCGAAGATCAGGTGTTGCGCGGCGCTGACGGGTGTTCAGGAACGCCGAGTAGGTGTTCATGGAATGATTTAGCAGGAACATGTCGAGATCGCCATCGCGGTCATAGTCAATGAAGGCCGCTTGCGTCGACTGCGTCCCGGGCGCATCGAGTCCGTACTTTGCTCCCTCCTCCCTGAACACGGGCTTTCCGTTTATCAAACCTGTATTAATGAACAGTTCATTCTTCAGGTCATCGGCGCTATGCTTACCTGAATGACACACATAAATATCGGGGAGTCCATCGTTATTTACATCAGCGATGCTAACGCCGGTGCTCCATGTTCCGTTGCCCCGAACGCCGGCGCTTCGGGTAACGTCTTCGAACTGCATGTTACCCTTGTTAAGAAACAGCTTGTTGTCAGTTGAATTGCCGGAAATGAAAACATCATCAAAACCATCGCCGTTGAAATCGCCGACACCAATGCCATGACCGTTGTAGAGATATTCATACAGGAGAACGTGCAGGGAATCGTCTTCGCGCACTTTATTGGTGAACCTGAGATTTGTTTTTTCCGGCTTGAGCAATGTGAATATCCGACCGCCCGCCTGGCCGCGCACTTCTCGCGACGTCAGCACGCCGGCAGAAATGGTGACCAAAAGTGCGCATGAGATTTTGCTTATGCCACCCATCACATCAGGATTAAAGGGCCGTCGATCCATACAGCAAAATGGGTGATATTTCGTCCGTGTGCGGAAACGAAATCACCGTGTTCGTTAACGAAAGTATAAAAAGTTTTTGATTTGAAGGGCCGATCGCATACTTTAAAATCCATGAAAATGCTAACTACGTTATGCCTGCTGCTATCACTTTATTGTTCGCACGCTCAGGTTGGTCATAAATTCCAGTCCGGCCTGGTTGCAGGACCCGTGCACCGCTATGGAAGAGAGGCCGTGGTCGTCGACCAGGTCGCTTACCTGCTCTCCAACGGGAAGCTTGCACCACCGCGCGAAGGAGAGACACTTCCCGACCGGGACGGAAGCAGCGAGGTGCGCTGGGAACGTATCGACGTTGATTCCACGGGCCGGTTCAGAGGGACGTCCCTGGCTAACGGTTATCTTTACCTCACGTATAACGCGAATGCTACGGCAAACGCGTCGATCAACATTCAGGGGAACAGTATGTTCTATTTCAACGGCGAGCCGCGTGCCGGTGACATTTACCGGGACGGCTGGATGCACATGCCTGTAACGCTTAGGAAAGGTTTAAATGAAATACTGATCAGGTGTACCGGATTTTCGCGATGGCAGGG
>CBKWFZ010000668.1:0-2936 GCA_966673785.1 uncultured bacterium | reverse complement strand
ATACTATATTCGTTATGGCGGAGCATTCGAAAACCTGGAGCGCGCTACGGAAAGGTTGCAGATCGTCGTACCGATTGCGCTGGCCCTGATATTCATTCTGATCTATTTTGCGCTGCGTTCCCTGCGCGATGCCGTCATGATATATGTAGCAATTCCGCTTGCCGCCATCGGTGGTGTTTTCTCGCTTTGGTTGCGCGATATGCCATTCAGTATTTCGGCAGGCGTCGGATTTATAGTATTATTCGGGGTAGCCGTGCTGAATGGACTGGTACTTATCAGCGGATGGAACGAGCTGAAAGAGGAAGGCGTAACAGACCTTGATGAAAGGATCATTAAAGGCGCAAGAAGAAGGATACGTCCTATTATGCTCACTGCACTTGCCGATATCCTCGGATTTCTTCCGATGGCCATTTCAACTTCGGCCGGTGCGGAAGTACAGCAACCGCTTGCGACTGTCGTCATCGGAGGAATGGTAACTTCAACGTTGCTCACGCTCATTGTATTGCCTTCGCTTTACCGGTGGGCGGAACGCCGTTCTTTTAAGATGTCTGCAAATATGTTCGGCTTGCTGTTGATTGCAGGCATAATCGGTCTGGGCGCGACACCGTCCCAGGCGCAGTCGCAGGATTCGATTCCGTCAATCTCGATGGACGACGCTGTTGAAAGAGCCGTCAAAAATTATCCACGGATAAAGGCGGCGCGGCTTGGTATTGAACAGGAGCAAGCGCTTAGAACCGGGGCATGGGATTTGGGTAATACGCAGGTATTTACTGGCGGCGAAGAACTCAGGGACGGTCAGGGAGTTTATACCAACGTTGGTATACAGCAACAGAACATCGACGTGTTCGGAATCGCGCCAAAGATCGGTCTTCAAAATCAGCGGATTGCTCTGGCGGAAGCGGCCCTGGCGTTGAATGAGATCGAACTCGTCCGCGAGGTTAAGAAAGCGTATGCCAATGCCTATGTCACCGGAAGAACGCTGCAGCTTTATACGCATCTCGACTCGATTTACCGCGAGTTTGAACGTGCGGCGAAATTGCGCTACGAAGTTGAAGAGTCATCAAAGCTCGAATACCTCGCTGCGCTCAATCAGGTCAGGCAAATTGAATTGCAGCGGATTCAGCTCATGTATGACTTCCGGTCGGCGCTCGCCAAGCTTAATCTGTGGCTGGTGAGCGACACCCTGTATACAATTTCTGTCGATAGTGCACCGGCATGGGCCGAACCAATTATGATAACGGATTCGCTGGGGGCACACCCGCGACTCGATCTCGCCGCTCAACGGGTTGACGTAGCGGAGGCGGAACGTCGTGTTGCCGCCGCGGGCATGTTGCCAAAACTCAACGGTCAGTATGGTGATCAGAAGGTCGCGGGAGAAAATGGGTTCTACCAGTTCCAGATTGGTATATCTATTCCGTTGTTTTTTGCGCCGGACAAGGCGAGGATTCAGGCAGCGAAGATCCAGCGAAGGATTGCCGAGCAGGATCAGCTTGAAACGCGGGCGGAATTTCGTGCCCGGTACCACAGCGTGAATCAGGAATACCGCAAATGGCTTGCGTCATGGAGATTTTACGAAGCAGAGGCGCTTCCGCTGGCGCGTGAGCAACGACGTGGCGCAATCCTGGCGTTCAGGGAGGGTTCGATCGATTATGTATCGTTCATTCAAAACCTCAAGGAGGCGGTGCAGGTTGAGATCATGGCGCAGGACGCGATGATGAGATACCTCGAATCAAAGTTCGAACTGGAGTACTATTCAGACACAACAAAAAGGCAACAAAGAAGATGAAAATCTATAACGCAATTTCGGCATACATGGGAGTATTTTCACTCCTTGTTTTCTCCTGTACCAACGGTCCCGGCAACGAAGATTCCACTCAACATCCTCCTGAAGCCGATAGCCATCACAAGGCGGATGCGGTCCATTTGTCGCAATCGCAGTTCGACGCGTTGGAAATGAAAGTGGACACGCTGTCAAAAAGGAATCTGTCCGCGACAGTACGTGCAAGCGGACAACTTGAGGTTCCGCCCCAGAATGAAGCCACGGTGACGGCAATCATCGGGGCGAACGTCTCGTCCATCAGAGTGATCGAGGGTGAGGATGTCAGAAAAGGTCAGGTGCTGGCTTACCTTTCGCATCCGAATCTCACGAGTCTTCAGCGCGAGTATCTTGAGGCGTATAACAACCTGCAGGTTCTCCGTGAGGATTTTGAACGTCAGAAGAGGTTGTACGAAGGAGAAGTCGCATCAGGAAAATCATTTCAAAAAACGAGAGCAGATTTCCTCACCGCTCAGGCTTCCGAAAAGAGTCTCGCCTCCCAGTTAAAGATGCTGGGGATGAAAACATCGCAGATTCAGAACGGTGAGTTCTACGAGCTTGTTCCGGTTGTCAGTCCGATTGACGGATCAATTGTAAAAGTGGAGGTCAAGACCGGGCAATACGTCGCTCCCGAGAAAGAACTGTTTGAAATTGTCAACACACATCACATTCATGCGGACCTGATGGTGTTTGAAAAAGACATCTACCGTGTCGAGGTGGGTCAACGTATCCGGTTCAGGGTTGAGACGTTTCCTGAGAATGAGCTTTTTGCGGAGATCTATTCTGTCGGAAAGAAGTTCGAGCAGGATCCGAAGGCGGTGCATGTACACGCCGAGATCGAAAACAAAAGCGGTAAACTTATTCCGGGTATGTACATTCGCGGTGAAATACTGACTGGCACAGAGGAGGCGGTTGCGCTTCCTGAAGCATCGGTCGTGCGTGAAGGCGAGCGCTTTCTCGCCTTTCTCGCTGAGGCGGAAGACGACGGTCAGGCTCAAACGTGGATGTTTACGCCAGTTGAGGTGAGACCCGGAACAACGGATAACGGTTGGGTTAGCGTGAAGTTTGTGACTGAAGTTCCTGCAAACCCGCGATTCGCGATGAATAATGCCTACTACCT
>CBKWFZ010000667.1:0-2938 GCA_966673785.1 uncultured bacterium | reverse complement strand
AAAATGCAAAAACGGCGAGGACAGTCACGCCAAATAAAAGCAAAAGGAATTTTTTCAGCCACTTTATCCGGATTGACTCGACTTCAGAAAACTCCTTATACAGACTCCTTTCAAAACGCACGTAATAGGCAAACAGGAACACCTGGAACAGGATATGAAGAACCGACATAACCTGGTTGATCCAGCCAAAGTCATCCTTCGAGGCTTCGGTAAAATTCTCGAGCATCGCCCGTTTTTCCGCCGCCGTCCTGACGTAGTAAGGTGCCATGATTGCGAGAAAGACAATGAACGGGACGAAAACCCAGAGGTTCATCCAGCGATTCCGGGGCTGTGTACGCGTTATATGCTGGACGAAAAGGAAAAGCAATGGCCAGTATAACGATCCAATGATCCAGGATATCCGGCTTAGGTGTGGCGCGGCAAGGAAAAATTCACGGTTGTCGAATCCGACGAGGATCAGATGGAACGAGAGCAGCAACAACAACAATGCGAGATAGGTGTTCGCAGGTTGGTTCACTTTCGTTCGCAGTAAAAGAAGGGCCAGGAAAACACCCTGGATACTTGCCGCCGAATAGAGGATGGGAATTATCACTACACGAAACGTATTTAAACCACAATTTCCGAGATTCGATAATAGAAACGGATCAGCCAGAAGACCCTTCCCGTCTTATCAAAAACAATTGTACTACGAAAATCATTAACAAACAGTCAGGAATTATGAAAGAAAGATTACCTATCGACCAGATCCAGGAAGCCTGGCAACTGGCCACGAAGATGCACCACGGACAAAAATATGGTGGGCCCGATGACGGGGAACATGTTGAATACATGAATCACATCGGCAGCGTAGCGTTTGAGGTTCTCGCCGCCACAATGATTGAAAGCGACCTGGACCGGAACCTCGCGATTCATTGCGCCATACTTCACGACATCGTTGAAGATTCAGATCTTTCACCGGAGGAACTCGTCACGCGATTTGGTAAAAGCATCGCTGACGGCGTACTGGCCTTGACCAAAAGCAAGAAAATTGAAGGTAAGCAGGAAAAGATGCTTGACAGTCTTCAAAGGATTAAACAACAACCCAGAGAGGTATGGGCAGTAAAGATGGCTGACCGGATCTGCAATCTTTACGCCCCGCCGTTCTACTGGGATAACGCGAAAAAGTTAACCTACCTTGAGGAAGCCCGCCTTATCCACCGGGAACTTCAGGAGGGAAGCAAGTACCTTGCCGACAGGCTTGCATCGAAAATTGCGGCATATCAACGCTTCATCGCCTGACGTCGCATGTCGCTCCTGTAGTAAACTCTTTACTTCCGGGTCGTCCTCACACGCCTTCAACAATCACACCGGCTGAGTCAACTGCTGACAACCGTAACGTCTTCAGCTTTTCATATTCTTCAGAAAAATACCACTGCTGAGCCTTCTCATAGCTTGGAAACTCAATCATTACAAGAAACCGCGGCCTCCACGCACCCTCAACAACCAGAAATTGTCCACCGAGAATTACGTAGCGACCACCAAACTTCCTGACGAGTGGTTCTGCCTCAGCTTTATACGCCTCGAGTTTTTTGAGGTCGCGCACCTCCAGATTGTCGAATAAGCAATAACCTTTCATATACAATGATTATTTAACAGGCAAAGCAATCGGACGCATGGGTGCTGCACTGGCGCCTCTCAATTTCAGGGAAGATGCAATGAATGCAAACTCATATATCCTGTCCTGGGCAAGATTCTCCAGATACATCTGTTCAATGAACATCACACCCTTTTCAGCCAGCAGGTATGTATGGACAGGCACCCAGTTGTCGGTTCGCTCGGGCGGGAACGCTTCGAAGCTCAGGTTATCTGCCCCTAACAGCATTACCTTCTGGTCTTCGATCAGCCACCTGACGGCGTCAAGATTGATCCCCGGATACTGGTCCAGAAACTTGTGGGAATCTTCATAATGTTTCGCCTGACCAGTCCGAATGAGCACTACATCCCCTTGCCGGAGCGTGACCTTTTGAATTTCCAGTGCATCTCTCAGATCCTGCGCATTGATGCGGTAGTTGGGCGGAAGACTATCCGTACCCTTTGCCCGCAGAATGTCAATCAGAATGCCCCGCGCGATTATCGGAGGTATGGTCTCAGCTCCGGTCTTCTTCCAGCCTTTGTCGCCGAGGTGTTCGTCTGCCGAAAAGCCGTTCCAGATTTTACCATTGAGCCCGAAATGATTCAGTGCATCGATATGTGTTCCCATGTGTGTGTACATGGAAATCGCATCGCCGGTGTAGCTTACCTTTTCGTTCATGTCCCTACCCAGTCCGTTGGGATTATCAACCACGGTTCCGCGTGGCGTATGTGTCAGCCAAAACTGATAGGCAGGGTCACCCAGCGCGTGGAAGCTCGGCATACCAACAAAATACTCAACGCTGAGATCGTACGTCTTGCCGGACCTTATTCGTGAGAGGATGGCGGCTTTTGATTGATCAGTCATCATATTTAATGTCCCGATCTCGTCGTCCTTACCCCATGGACTAAGTCCAACCTCTTCCCGGACCTGCGCATCCACCAGCAATGCACAATAGGTAAATGCAATAATGGAAATTGTCTGTTTCATATATTATTTATTTAGTGTTTACACGACCCGCATTCCATTCACCGGCTGGTACCGGTTCGATGGACAGCTGAATTTTTCATACTTTTAGTTTTCGTTCATTTCCGAATCGATACTTCAAAGGTCACGCGAAACATCAGGTACAGAAATGAACTGAATTATCATTTTGACTTGAACTGGTTCAACATGAAAGCGGATCTGCTGATAGAAAGTATTGAGAAGCACATTGCATTGTCGGAGGATGACAAGGACCTGATATTATCCCTAATACGGGAACGAAAAGTCAGAAAGGGCCAGTTTTTATCCCATGAAGGAGCTGTTAGCCGGTGCACCAACTTTGTC
>CBKWFZ010000666.1:0-2939 GCA_966673785.1 uncultured bacterium | reverse complement strand
CTACCCCTTTGATTTCGTATCGCCCAACACTGCGTCCGTCCAGGAACAGGCAACCAGAAAAGTGCCTTTTAATCCCGGTAATCCTGCAAATCATCCAAATCCGAGTCCGCTTTCCGTTGCAATCCCTGCCGCGGCGTCTGCAAACCTGCGCTTGGCGGCACCGAACCATGCCTGGAAGTAAAATAACAGATGTCAGCAACGGCCACTTCCTCCCACCATTGATGGACACGGTATACACCCCCGGTTTTCACCCCTCAGGCCGACGAATTCCACGCAGCGCGGTAGCACAGTCCACCACCTGCATTAATCATGGTAACCGGCAAATCATTTTAATCCTGATGCAACCTTGATGAATAAAATGAGTCTTACTACCAAACCATCCTGCCATGCTGTCCAACTATATTCTGATCAGTCTCCGCAACCTTAAAAAACACTTCTCCTTTTCACTAATAAACATCGCCGGGCTCGGCCTTGGACTTTCCATATGTCTGCTCCTCGTATTATGGATTCGCCACGAAACCAGCTACGACAACTTCCACGCCAAGGCGGACCGGATCTACAGGGTGTCACTTGAATATGGATTCGGCGGACAGGTCGCACGAACAGCGGTATCACCCACGGCGCTGCTTCCGGCAATGGTTACGCTTCCCGAAACGGAGACCGGCGTACGATTTTACAACCCCTCGAAAGGAAATCCATTCATCGTCGCCAACGATACCGAACGCAACCAGGAAGAACAGTTCTGTTTCGCCGACAGCACCTTCTTCGACGTTTTCACTTTCCAACTCAAAAAAGGCAATCCCGACAACGCACTATCAGAACCCTATTCCGTAATCTTAACAGCGTCCGCAGCCGCAAGGTATTTTCCTGACGCAGATCCAATGGGGAAACTGCTAACGATCAACAACGGACAAACCTATACCGTAACGGGCGTAATGCAAGATCCGCCACCGAACTCATTTGTTCAGTTTGAATTCCTCGCCTCCTTCCACTCACTGAGAGCGGGCCGTGAGCAACCCATCTGGTGGAGTGCCAACTACCAGACATTTTGCGTCCTCAATGAAAAGGCAAGCCTCGACGCACTCATCACGAAGACAAATGAAATTGTGACCAAGGCGCTTGCCGGCGATTTTTCCAACCCCGGTGATTATGTACGCTACAATTTTATCGCCTTGCGTGATCTTCACCTGCGGTCCGACTTTCAACATGAGCCTGAGGTCGTGGGAAGTATCCAATACGTCTACATATTCAGTGCGATCGCCTTATTGATCCTGATCATTGCGTGTATCAACTACGTGAACCTGGCTACCGCGCGCGCCTCGGAACGTGCGAAAGAAGTCGGCATCCGGAAAGTGGTAGGCGCCTTGCGCAAACAACTCTTTGCACAGTTCATAGGAGAATCGGTCATCATCACGTTCCTCGGTTTCCTGCTCGCCTTCGCACTTGCTTATCTGCTCCTTCCCTTTTTCAACGAACTCGCCGGTCAGGAATTCACCCTCACCTCGCTGACAGACCCGGTGTTTCTCAGTTACCTCACCGCCGGACTGGTCGTCATTGCAATAGCTGCAGGCGTCTACCCGGCCATGATGATCACTTCATTCAAAGCGGTGAGCGTCCTCAAAGGAAACTTCAGGACTTCGGCGCGCGGCATCGGCCTGCGCAAATTCCTGGTCGTCGTTCAATTCACCATTTCGATGGTGCTGATCGTAGGTACGTTCGTCATCAGTAAACAACTCAATTACATTCAGGAAAAGCGACTTGGTTTCGAAAAGGAAAATACGGTCATCCTGCCCCTCGACGGAAAAACGAATGCCGTGTATCAATCATTGAAGTCGGAGCTCATCCGAACCGGCGCCGTCACGCGTGTCGCCCGCGGCTCTGACTCACCGGCACAGGTAGGCGGTGGTTACTCGATTGCATTGCCCGGCATGACCGAACCCGGCATCATGATCACAGGCCTCATCGCCGACGAGGATTACATCCCGACACTCGGGCTGGAGCTGATACGCGGCCGTAATTTCACTTCGCATGATATTGAGAGGCAGCAAACCGACACCGCATATACATTTATACTGAATGAGGCTGCCGCGAAAGAACTCCATGTTTCTCCCGACGAAGCGATCGGAAAAACGGCTTCGATGGGAGATCGTAAGGGTGAAATTGTCGGCATCGTGAGCGATTTCCATTTTGCGTCAATGCATGCACCTATCGGTCCCCTTGTAATCTTCCCGTAGATGCAGCAAACCGACAAGCTTTTCGTCAAGATCGCTACCGGCGACGTGGCTGGTCACCTCGACAAAATAAAAACTGTTTTTTCGAGTCTGGCCCCCCACCGCCCGTTCGAATTCCAGTTCCTCGATGCGGAATACGCATCATTGTACCATGCAGAACAACGCATGGGAAGAGTCTTTATCGTCTTTGCCGCCCTCGCTATCGTTATCGCCAGCATGGGTTTGCTTGGACTGGTTGCGTTCTCCGCCGCGCAAAAAACCAAAGAGATCGGCATACGTAAAGTGCTTGGTGCCACAACGATGAACATCGTGGTTCTCATCACCCATGATTTCGGGAAACTCGTGTTTGTTTCCATCTTCATCGGTATTCCCGCCGCGTATTGGATGATGGAGCAATGGCTCGGCGACTTCGCATACCGGACGGAGATTGGGGTCACGCCGTTGATTCTGGCTGCATGCCTGTGTCTCGCCATTGCAATCCTTACGGCTGCGTATCATGCCTTCAAATCAGCTGTCATCAATCCCGCTGAGTCGCTAAGAAGTGAATAGCTCGTTGGATCCAAAAAAGAATTCATGGGTTCGTGAGCCCGCCGCAAAAAAAAATGCACGGGTTCCTGAGCCCGCCACAAAAAAAATGCACACCAGGACGCGTCGACTTGAACGATGACAAAATCGTTTACACGGAATCTCGATTCAGCCCTGAAGGGG
>CBKWFZ010000665.1:0-2954 GCA_966673785.1 uncultured bacterium | reverse complement strand
ATCAGTTCCGGCATAATCTCTTCCTTGACGGGACGCTTGTGTTGCGTCGCAGCGAAAGCGAACTTGCATCGTACAACAATAACACCAGCATAACATCGATGGCCCTGCGGTGGAATATTCCGCAGCGGTTATATGAATTCTAAACATGAAGATCTACTTCCGGATACTATCCTACGCGCCGAAGATCAAAAGTCAGTTCTTTAAATTCCTGATCACGGCTCTTGTCAGCGTGATTTTCAGTGCCGTTTACCTCGGACTTACCTTTCACATGCTCAACATTCTATTTGACCAGGTGAAAGTAACCGTCACGCAGGAGCCACAATTCTCTTTCTCCGTTGATTACCCAAAAAACCTTTTTGAGTATCATTTCCTCCAGGTCGTAGCGGAACAGGGGCGCGCGAGTGCATTGTTGTTCATTTGCTTTTTTATCGTAGCGTTCGTTCTGCTCTCGAATATATTCCGGTACATCGAACGCATGACGGCGTCGAAGATCAAGGTTGACGTTGTCAAGCATATGCGGATGCATCTTTTCAGGAACGTTACCCGGATGCAGATCAGTTTCTTCAACGATCAACGCAAGGGCGACCTGATGTCGCGGTTCACGAATGATATCAGCGAAGTTGAAGGTGCCGTGATGAACGGACTCAAAACTTTTAAGGAACCGATCACCCTCGTGGTTTATATGATCGTCCTTTTTTCAATTTCCTATAAACTGACACTCGTAACGATGGTCGTACTGCCCATTACGGGTGCCATCATTTCGAATATTATACGCCGGCTCAAAAAGAAAGCGAAGCTGAGTCAGGAGACGATGGGCCGGATCGTAAGTATACTCGATGAAACGATAACAGGTATGCGGGTGGTGAGTGCGT
Source organism: uncultured bacterium (assembly GCA_966673785.1). Classification (GTDB taxonomy): domain Bacteria; phylum Bacteroidota; class Bacteroidia; order Cytophagales; family Cyclobacteriaceae; genus Ohtaekwangia. The sequence goes on along the minus strand of CBKWFZ010000665.1, from coordinate 2,082 downwards.
TTAACGCGCTGAACTTCATCACCGGCAAAATGGATAACGAAACGACTTACCATAAACGGGTGAACCTATCCATAAGCCGCAAGAATGAATTAGCCTCCCCGTTATCGGAATTTCTCGGCGTAGTCGTTGTGGCCTTTGTGATCTACTTCGGGGGTCGCATGGTGCTGGAGGGCAGTGAGGAGCTGGAACCTGCAGCTTTCATAACGTTCCTTACGTTCTATGCTTCGATGATCCAGCCCGCAAAGAACTTTTCCAATGGCATCACTTCCTTGCAAAAAGGAACCGTAGCAGCGCAGCGCATATTTGCTTTTACTGAGATGGTACCGGCGATCCGGAACAAACCTGATGCGATCAATCTGGAATCGTTCAGGGATGCGATCGAATTCCGGAACGTAACCTTCGCGTACGACAAGGAGCCAGTGCTTCGAGATATCAACCTTACCATTGCAAAAGGGAAAACTATAGCGTTGGTCGGACCTTCAGGAGGCGGGAAGTCAACACTCGCGGACCTGGTACCAAGATTCTATGATCCGACTGAAGGTGACGTGCGCCTCGACGGGGTTCCATTGACAGACTATGAGCTGGAATCGCTACGCCGCCAGATGGGCGTTGTTACGCAGGAATCGATATTGTTTAACGACACGATCTTCAACAACATCGCGTTCGGTATGGAGAACGTGCGCGAGGAAGATGTGATCAACGCCGCGAAAGTCGCGAACGCCCATGACTTTATCATGCAGACAGAGCACGGCTACCAGACGCAGATCGGCGAGCGCGGCTCAAAACTTTCCGGAGGCCAGCGGCAACGCCTGAGCATCGCCAGGGCAGTGTTGAAGAATCCGCCGATCCTGATCCTTGATGAAGCAACGTCTGCGCTGGATTCCGAATCTGAACGCCTCGTGCAGGATGCGCTGAACAACCTGATGAAACACCGGACTTCCCTCGTGATCGCCCACCGGCTTAGCACGATCCAGCACGCGGACGAGATCATCGTTGTCCAGGATGGTATGATCGTTGAGCGCGGCGTACATGACGATCTCGTTCGGCAGGAGGGACTCTATCGCAAGCTCAGCCAGTTTCAGCGCGCCTGATCGTAAGTGCAAAAGCTTCAAAAACGCCTTTTGTATTACACGCTTTTGTTGTTTTCCGGAATTTTCGTTTACCTTTCATTATTAACCGTCCAACCCGGCATGAAAAAGAACAGGCTGATTTTTTATGGATTCTTCGCCTTATTCCATCTCTTTATTTTCTTTTTCAGCTTGTACGTAGACTCGCAGAGCAACAATCTGGAATTCCTTTTTGCGATGCAGAAGAAGATATGGATGCTGAAGTACGGCTCCTTCATCGGCCTTGTATTGCTTATCACTGACGTGGTATGGCTTATGCGAGGAGAACGCAATCATTCCCGTGAGCTGTCCAGGCTCGAAGGCGAGATGACCCAGCTCAAAGCCAAGCTCTTCGATCTCCAGGAAGAGGCCCGCAAACCTGTTCCTCCTGTTGAAGGAAAATAACTTCGCCGGTTCAGGACTCTCTTATCTATTATGGTTTACTATCCGCTCAGTCTCGCAATGGGCGTTCCTCCCTTCATTCCAAAACAACAATAGACTTTCCGTTGCTCAAGAGAACCTGATTTTTCAGGCGAACGATTGTGTAAAACCCGCGGCAAACATGTTTCAAAATGCCGGCATACGTTTTTTCCGAAGGTGGCGCGACCGTGATAGAACAGTACAGGACAGGTGATACGGACAATATGAAAGAACTTTGGTGAACACCGGTGATTCCGGTCTCAACCAAAACCCTTTCTATATGATCAAACGTTTATTTTCCCTCGCAGCTGTTCTGCTTTTTGGAACAGCAGCTCTCGCTCAGTCGACACTGGCGTCCTGGAACTTTGCCGGCAACGGTGGAAATGCATCCGTTGGCGCCGGTAACCTTGCCTCCGGTGTAGCATCGGCGAATGCATCCCTTGGCAGTGGATTGAATTCAATCAACTACCTCGGCAACTCGCTCGCGGCCAGCGGTCAGACAGCAGGTACACTAGCCACAGCGTTGTCGACGAACGAATACATTTCGTTCACCATC
>CBKWFZ010000664.1:0-2955 GCA_966673785.1 uncultured bacterium | reverse complement strand
GCACCGCCTAATTTCAGATTGTCAATCGTGCCTGCTGGTGGTTGACGTAAGGTTTTCTCAACGCCTTCTGACCAGATAACGGGGAAGGAAAGGTTATTTCCAACGGATTCCGTTTCGTGGCCGCCACCTCCGCCACCACCGCCATTACCACCTCCGCCTTTTCCACCTCCCGCTTTCATATCAGCGGGCTTCATGTTGTTCTCAAAGAAACCTTCTTCCGAGCAGTTCGTAGCGAGACTCGCGAGTGCGCAAACTAAACCTAGTTTGATAAATTTGATAAGCTTTTTCATAGTGGTACTTTTTAGTAGCCTTTTATCAAACGTGAATCTATAGAAGGCGGTGATCGGACGCGATGACTTGCGTCTTCTTCATTTAATGATTGATCAATGCAAGGGTTGACTGCGTATGATAACTTCGGGAGAGAGCCGATGTGATAAGACGTGATAAAGAGTCCTCCTGTATTTAGGATGTAACCATGTGGTGGCATGTGCAGGATTATGTCACCTTCATTGTGAAATCGTTTCGTGCAGTCATGATCAGATCGCTACAGGTTCCAGCTGACTTTATACTATCTGGCGTCCGGTTGGACTATTTTAATGACGGCAGTCATGAGGTCTTGTAAAATCATGCAACGGAAGTGTTGTTCGGACAAAACCAGCAAAGCGCAATGCCGGTTTCTATCGTTATAGTCCGTGATGAGTTTCCCATCTGAGGATCATTTAAATCATTGAGCTTTCATCTTGAATAAGCCACATTTACACTATACATAACAGTTCTCAGGAGTTTTAAAATTATGACTATGAAAAAAGTGACGTACCTCCTTTTGGCTGTGTTTGCAGTTGTATTTTCAATGCAGGCGCAAGACAAAGACCGCGACCAGGACAGGCTGCAGGACAAAGACGCGATCAGACTTCGGGATTGTCTGTTGTTTGATGATGGTACGGTCTATTTGCTGGCCGACCGTACACAAGACCGTGACCAGCTTCAAGACCGCGATGGTGATCTCGATCAGGATAAAATCCGGTTGAGAGATCAGATTCGCCTTAATGACGGAACTATTGTGAAAACTGATGGCGCATTTGTGGATGCAAATGGTGTTCAGCAGCGGCTACGCCAGGGCGAATGCGTTGACATGGACGGAAACCGATATGCATCTCACGATCAGTTTCGCCAACAACTTCAGGTTCGTTCGCAGGCGATGAACCAGGCTCATTACGTTTATCAGGACGGACAAATGTTTTTGGTTCAGAATCAACAACGAAGCCAGATCCGGCAACGCCTGCATTTAGGTGAAGCTTCTGTTGATCCAAAAGGCAAGCTGGAGTTTGCCAATCAGGCCCGGACACAACTCCGCAATGGAGAGTGCCTCGATCCTGACGGAAACCTTTATGGATCTCAGGCGCAATTCAGAAAACATGCGCAGCTTCGTATCCAGGCAATGTCGCAGGAGCACTTCACGTTCAAGAACGGAGTGATGTATCAAGTCCGGAATCAGGTTCAGTCACGGGTTCAGTCAAACGTTTCGCTGCCCAATGGCGTAATAATTAATGCGGACGGATCCATTCATCTCAGGGACAGAGACCGCCTGCAACTGCGCGATGGTGAATGTGTCGATACTGAAGGCAACGTATTCGAATCTCAGCTTCAGTTCAGAAATCATGCACAGGTTCAGCTGATGGCAAGGAACCAGGAACATTTTGTGTATCAGGATGGCGCGTTGTACCGCGTGCAGAATCAGGAACGGCAGCGCGTTAATGAGCAACTGCGGCTTCGTGACGGAACCACGGTGCAGACCGATGGAACCATTCGCAAGCGTGACCAGGTGCAAACGCGACTGAGAAGCGGCGAATGCATTGATCCGGATGGAAATCAATATGGTTCGCAGGAGCAATTCCGGCAGCAGATGCAGCACCAGTACACTGCAATGGCCGAGCCTCATTTCTTTTAGCAGGATGGGAAAGTATATCAAATGAAAAATCAGATCAAGGTTCAGGTGCAGGAGCGTTGGTCCTTAAACAATGGAATCGTTGTAAATCCCGATGGTACCTATGAACTGAGGAATCAGAAACGTGAGCGCCTGCAGAATGGCGAGTACCTTGACTGGGAAGGAAAACGTTACGAAAATCAGGAACGGTTCAAGGAAAGAATGCAACAGCGCGTTCAGGACAGGATTGAAATGCGGGACAGGGACAGGATCGAGCGCAAAGGTGCGACCGAAAGCCGTAGACGACTTGGTAGTTAAACTCCTGAATAACCGCAGCCCGGAATTTCCGGGCTGCGCTTTCATTTGCCGTATGCGAGTATCATTGATCATTCTTCTGCTGAGCTTTCAGTTGACCGGACTCATGGGGCAGACGCGTGAAAGGAAGGATTCGGCGAGCGTGGGTTCTTTTCTTAGCGTCAGCATGCGTTACAAGAGCGACTATTTCTTTATGGGAAGGTCAGATTCTGCAAAACTTCCTTATATCATTCCTTCGTTGAGCTATTATCATAAATCCGGATTCTCCCTCAGCACGGGCCTTTCGTATCTCGCGAGCGGTGATCGCCGCATCGACCTCTATACCATTGGAGCGGGATACGACTACTTTGGTAAGAAACTGGCGGCTGGAATTTCCGTCAGTCAATACTACTTCAACAATTCAAGCTATTCCGTTCAGGCGGAAATGAACACGTTTGCTAACGCCTATGTCGCGTATGATTTCCGTTTATTCACAGTGATGACAGACGCGGGTCTGGGCCTCAGCAGGGATGTCGATGTATTCGTCGGTGCTGAATTGAGCAAGTCATTTTATCTTTTCAAAGATCGCCTGAGAATAACACCGGCTGCCTACATGAACATGGGAACCCAGTACTACTACAACCAATACTATAAAGAGCGGAGTATTAACACCGGTTCGGGAGAAGAACAGGGAAACGGCTCGGGTGGATCAGGCAACGGTGGGTCTGGCGGCGGAT
>CBKWFZ010000663.1:0-2960 GCA_966673785.1 uncultured bacterium | reverse complement strand
ATTCTTCCAGCTCGTCCTTCAGACTTCGCGTTTTGCTGATGCCAAGTACTTCGTTAACCATTGGATTGGGTTTAACGTGAAGTTCGTGCAGTCGCAGATGCTGATTGATGAACAGGAATTCCAGACCAGGAACGAGTTCTTTTAACACGTCAAGCAAGTCGATGATTTTAATGTTCCGCTCGACAAGATTATACGTGCCGTTAGGAAGGTCGCTGTGAACGAGGTTCCCCAGTGCTTTGGCGAGCATTTCAATGTGAATGAACGAACGTGATTGCTTTCCGTCTCCCTGAATGGAAACCATCTTGTTAAAGTTAGCTTCGAAGACAAAACGATTGATCACCGCGTCGAACCGCATGCTCTTGTTATACCCGTAAACGTTTCCACAACGCATGATATAGGTGCTGATTTTGTCGGAAAGTCTCCGGACGTGCTCTTCGCCACGCAGCTTGGACGTCGCATATAGCGACTGCGGTTCCGGGATAGCCGATTCATCGACGGCTTCCTTGGAAGAACCATATACACCCGTGCTGCTTGTAAAGATCACGCGTCTCACTTTACTTTCTTCTATGGCGTATACAAGTTCAGCGGTTCCCCAGTGGTTCACCTGCTCATAGACGTGCGCGTCTGTATTCGCAAACGGCGTTGTGACCTTGGCCGCAAGGTGATACACAATATCAACATCCTGCAGCACCTTTCTGAGTGCGCGTGAATCGAGTAGCTCGCCCTTCACAAATCTGATCTTCGCGTGATTCCGAAGGCGTAGCCCCAGGAAGAGATTATAATTCAACCGGCTCAGGTTATCGTAAATGATTACCTGGTCAACTTCAGGTTTGGCCACCAGTTGGGCGATCAGTTCGGTACCGACGTACCCGGCGCCACCTGTTACAAGAACTTTCATTTTAAGTCAGATATCAAAAGGTTTAAGGATAATTCAGGAGAGAAATTGCGCGAGGATCACTTCGCAATCAGATCCGTGTTGAGTCCGCACTCCACCTTGTTCAGTCCGAACCAACGTGCTTCACGTTCCTGCATTTCGGGGTCGAGTTTGCGGGTACACGGCTCGCATCCGATGCTGAGATAGCCTTTTTCCTCCAGCGGATGTTTCGGGAGTTTGTATTCTTTCTGATATTCCCAGATCATTTTCGCGTTCCAGTCGAGCATCGGGTGAAACCGAACGCATCCATGCTGAGCGGGTTGCTCAATTCGCATGGCGGCGCGCACTGCGCTCTGATCGGCGCGCACACCGTTGATCCACACGTCTTTCGATCTGAGAATGGCGTCCATCGGTTGCGTTTTGTTCAGATAGCAGCAATGATCCGGATCCGACGTGAACAGAAGTTTACCCTCGAAGTCACGCTGCATAAATTTCGGAACATCGGATTTGAGATCAATTGTGTTGATGCCGAACAACTCAGTAATATGATCCCTGAATTTTACGGTTTCCGGAAAGTGGAATCCGGTATTGATGAAGTAAACGGGAATGCTTTTGTCAATCCGGCTGAGCATATGCAGAAGCACGAGGCTATGCGATTGAAAAGACGACGTCGTGAAGAGGCTCTTGCCTGCGGCCTTATACGCTTCCAGCTTTTCCTTAATTTCTTGAAACTTCATTGCAATTATAAGTAGCTGATTATCAAAAAATAACCCAAAATGTATGAAAATTTACTTTAGTATCATATATTCGTTGCCTAACCTAACCCTCCTAATCCTGTGAACGCAAAATTCCGCCTGTTGCTACTTCTTTTGCTTTCCCTGATCGCCATCTGTAGCACGGTAGCTTTTGGACAAACGCAAAATCCGGCAAATACATTCACGGACATGTGCTTCTCAGCCAGGTTCTGAGTCAATCGGAAGCGCGTAGTTACAAAAATTCCCAACATCGATTGGTCGTCGGCGTGGAATAATATTGCCTAACACCTGCACGGGACGCTAGGGTAAATATTCGCCATCTCCACGGTCGTTTGAACCTTTTGCGGCTATTGCTGTTTCTTATCCATATGCGAGGTTCCCTAGGTTACCAGAACATTCTTGTTAACTTAGCAGCTTGCGGTATGACGAGAGCATGAAAGTAAAGGTAACACGTAAGGAACACTTTAATGCGGCGCACAGGCTTTACCGTCCCGATTGGTCTGATGAAAAGAACTTTGAAGTTTTCGGGAAATGCGCAAACCCTAATTTCCACGGGCACAATTACGAGTTGTTCGTAACCCTTACAGGCACTCCTGACCCGGAAACGGGATACGTTTACGACCTGAAGCGACTAAGCGATATGATCCGCGAGCATGTCATACGCAAGTTCGATCACCGGAATCTGAATCTCGACACGTCATACTTTCAAAGAAGAAATCCGACGGCGGAGAATATTGCCATCGTAATCTGGGAAATCCTGCGCGATAAAATCGAACCGTCACTAGAACTGAAAATCACTTTGTATGAGACAGAAAGAAATTTCGTTGAATATCCAGCCTCTTGACAAGATAGACGACGAACTGGCGGATGATCACGTGGCGTCCTCCTTTGAAACGCCTCTCCGGGAAGACGCGTTCGAACTGGATGACGACGAGAAGATAGTCCGTATCGAAAAGCACTTTCGCGAGATCATGCATATCCTCGGTCTCGACCTCAACGACGACAGCCTGAGTGGGACTCCGCGGCGCGTTGCAAAGATGTATGTGAAGGAGGTGTTCAGCGGCCTGAATCCCAAAAACCGACCGCATGCCAGGCTGTTCGAGAACAAGTACAACTATGACCAGATGCTGGTCGAAAAAGATATTACGTTCTACTCCCATTGCGAGCACCATTTTGTGCCCATCTACGGCAAGGCACACGTGGCCTATTTCTCCAACGGAAAGGTGATCGGTCTTTCCAAGATCAACCGGATCGTTCAGTACTTCGCCAAGCGTCCACAGGTTCAGGAGCGTCTAACGGTACAGATAGGTAAAGAAATCCAGCGCGTGCTG
>CBKWFZ010000662.1:0-2968 GCA_966673785.1 uncultured bacterium | reverse complement strand
GCGTGCCTTTCGCAGGAAGGAGCAACACTGCTATGGGAATCGCTGACCGGAAAGACTTCAGACGTGTCTGTAACCCTGCATGGCTACTATGAGGCGTATGTCAGGGCGTATAGTGCGGTCGTAACCGCCGAAATGAATACGATCTACGAGCATTACAGCAAAGTAAGCAACTTTCAGGAAGGCTATACGCGTGATCAGCTTCGGAAGATCACCGACGAGCTTACCCAAAACCAGGTGCTCAAGATCGAGTCTTTCGACAGGACCGCTAGTCTCGGCGTGAAAGCCGATGAGTTGAAAGCAATTCTCAGTCTCGTTACCGATAAGCTCATTGAACTGATGTTTGACAGCAAGAGCGGCTGGGCGAAGATTCCGGATCGCGAAACGGCGGTTGAAGCGGATCAGATCAAAGGGCGTCAGGAACGCGGCTACTTCTGGCAGGTTTTCGGCGGCGCGGAAGATACGCCGTACTACTCGGACAACCAGTTTGTGCTAAAGAAACGCAAGGACATCAGATCCAATAAGTTTTATCTCAACCTGAGTCAGGCGACGACGATAAAAGTGCCGTTGTACGCATCGGGTAACCTTGGCGGGATATACCATTCCATGAAAGAGGATCCGGCATCGCTTGAGACCTATTTCAAACTGGTCAACCTTGATGACCCTGACTTTCAGAAAAGAGACATCGCCTTCGTACTGGACGGGCAGTTTGCCGAATCATTCAATGATATTTTCAATTTCGTTACCGTCAATTTCCGCAAGCGCTATCCGGAGGACCATGACGATGTGACTTCAGACATACTGTTTACCCGGAAATCCATTGACAACAATTCCGGTGCTTCGCCGCTTTCAGTTTCTTATCCACGCCTGGGTATCGCGTCTTCCGATGAATGGCTGAACTATGAATACCGTGTTAGCTGGAATCTGAAGGGCACGAACTATTCGATAAAGGATCCCGCTGCCGAGGCGCAATGGCGGCAGGCATCGGCGTCGGGTGTGAACCTCATTCCGCCGCTGGCCCGAAAGAAAGTCGCGGTTGAAGTTGACCCTTCAGCTTTCGCGGACTCGTCGCAACGTTCCACGGTGGTCGTTAAGTTCTTTGTCGTGCTCGGTGGAAAGCCCACGCTGCAGCGGACGCTGATCCTGCGTCCAAAAGACCCGAGCAACCTTCATGACGTGACGCTGTTTCACGACCCGGATCAACCTGTCGCCTATCAGGTCACGCGCTTCACACCGCTCGGAGAGAAGCGCGCACCGCTAGCCGAATTGAAAGATGACTTCATGATGATCGGACAGTCGGAGATCGACAATTAAAACCAAATCCAACACGAATCAAGTTAATCATGAATCACATCAGATTCTTCAGTGCAGTATTGCTGTGCCTCATGTTTGGCGTTGCACAGGCGCAGATGCCGCTCATCGACCGTGGGTTGCAGATCAATGGCCTTTGGTGTTTTCCGCTGTACAACGATACACTGACGTATGTCTATCTGCCGTTCGAGGCCGACTTCGCGAGACATGCAGACAATACGCCGAAGTTTTCATTCATGCGCTACATCATGAACAACTCCCGCTCCGACGATGGTTCGGGTAGCTCGATCCAGGAGGCGGACGGTGGCGCGTTGCTGAATTTTCTCGTGCTTTACAGAACACCGGAAACGCTTGTCGGAGAAACGCAGCGACTCCTGCGGGAGCGTCTTGAAAATGACAGTGTAAAGTTGAGAGGACCAATTGTGCTCGATAAAGGTCGATACAGTCTCGTGTCGTCGGTCATCTCCAATGATTCGGTCGTTCAGAAAAAACAGTTGCTTTCGGTCGGCAATGCGCCGGTGCTCGAAAACAGCAGCATTGCATTGTCTTTCGGACTCACACCGCTCACGTCAAAGATCCTGAACGAAAACTTCCGCATGAGTACGCCCGATGTGTCCCTGGTCTTCGACATGGAGTTCTCTGGATTGACCGAAGACTACGACGCGGAGCTTGAAGTTAACTGGAGTGAGGTTAAGAAACACCAGGGATTCAGTGCGGGTGGTACGGTGTATTTCGTTTCTGCCGACGTTAAAGTCGCCTTCGACGAGTTGTTCAAGAAGCAGGCGGTAAAGCTGAAGGTTGTCGGAAGCAATCCGAACATGGAGGGTCTGCTTAACACCGTGTATGACAAACTGCTTGCGCTGTTGTTCGAACCGGTTCAACCCGAGCAGCTGCCCGCGCGCGAGCAGGGCAATATGATCGAAGCCCTCGCCGAATCGTTTGGTCCGAACGGAATCCTGTCAAGCAGAAATACGACCGGGTTTGGTGTAAACGTCGGTTATCAATTGAAAGAGATGAAGACCAGTGGCGTGAGCACGCTTCGGTTCAGGGGCCGGAGTACTGTGCAACGCCATCACTACATCACGTTTAATATCGGCGATCTGCATCGCAGGTATGGTACGAACACAGCCATCTTCCGCGATGCGCCCCTTCAGGACGAAGCCTTTCAGCAACGCTCCATTGTACTTAACGTTGACGGTGACCTTGAAGAAGAGTTCGATAAAATGCTGAACAGCGTCACGGTGATCCTTGAAAAGGCGCACAACACCGGGAAAGTGACCACCCAGAACATTGTTATCACCAGCCGGCTGGCAAAAGAAAAAAATAAAATGCCATCGCTTGTTTACGGCTTTCATCAGGACACGACTAAGTGGCTGGAATACCGGTACCGCACCATCTGGCAGTTTAAGGGTGGCGCGATGTACGAGTCCGACTGGAAAACACAGGATGCAGCCATGATCAATCTATTCATACCCTATAAGCGAAAGTCGATAGAGCTCGAAGGCGATCTTGAGTTGCTGAAACAGCGAGGTATTCGCGCTCTTTCGGTGCAGATCGAGTATCCCTTCTTCAGTGATACACGGAAGGAAAGGCTTACAGTTAGAGTCGATGATGCGCTGAAGGAGAAAAAGTTTTCGATCACGCAGCCGAATGAATCCGA
>CBKWFZ010000661.1:0-2975 GCA_966673785.1 uncultured bacterium | reverse complement strand
GGATAATCTTGGTGCCGTTAAGTATGGCCCGTGGCGGGTAGGTGCGCACATTATGGGTGAAACGATTCCGAAAGAGACAAATTATGTGGCGCTCGATCAGAACGCGACTGACCCGTGGGGTATGCCGCGCCTGAAAATTTCGGTCGACTACGACGACAACGATGAAAAAATGATCGTCGACTTTTTCGAGCAGTTTACGGAGATGTTTGAAAAGTCCGGGTTCAGGAATATCCGGACCAGCGATTCAAAACAGGCTCCGGGGCTTGATATCCATGAGATGGGCGGCGTACGGATGGGCAACGATCCTAAGACCTCGCTGGTCAACAAATGGCATCAGCTTCATGCCTGCAAGAATGTATTCATCACGGACGGAGCTTGCATGACGTCGACGTCAACGCAAAATCCTTCGCTCACCTATATGGCCTTTGCGGCCCGCGCGGTGGACTACGCTGCGCGCGAAATGGGAAAACAAAATATCTGAGGCTAAGGCCCGCAACAATGTTCAGGAGGTCATCCGGAAGGATGACCTCTTTTTTTGCGCGTATCCGGATCTTCCAGTGTGTGCATGTGCGTTCCTTTCATCAAAAAATCTGGTCAATTTCTTTCGACGGAATTGTTCGACTGAAAAATACTCAGTTACTTAAACATCTTATTTTCCAATCTATCCTTTATGGCCGTATTTCAGATCAAGGAGTCGCCGGAACAGTATGATGTATGTATCGTTGGATCCGGTGCTGCGGGAGGCATGGCAGCCTACACACTCACACAGGCCGGTGTGAAAGTCGTGATGCTTGAAGCAGGTCCGATGTATGACCCTGCGAAGAATGTTACGCAGTTGAAGTGGCCCTATGAATCACCAAGACGCGGCGCGAGCACGAAGCTTCGTTCCTTCGGCGATTTCGATGCCGCCTACGGCGGATGGGAGCTCGATGGTGAACCGTATACGCGCAAAAATGGAACGCAGTTCGACTGGTTCAGAGCGCGCATGCTTGGCGGCAGGACCAACCATTGGGGACGTATTTCCTTACGTTTCGGTCCGAATGATTTCAAACGCCGCAGCATTGACGGCCTTGGTGACGACTGGCCCATCAGCTACGACGATGTAAAACCCTGGTATGATAAGGTTGACCAGCTTATCGGCGTGTTTGGAAGCACGGAAGGTATTTATAACGAACCTGATGGCATTTTCCTTCCGCCGCCCAAGCCGCGACTTCATGAAATGTTCATTAAGGAGGCTGCCACCTCGCTCAATATACCGGTCATCCCGTCGCGGTTGTCGATTCTGACCAAGCCGATTCATAACCGCGGACAATGCTTTTATTGTTCACAGTGTAACCGTGGCTGTACCGTTTACGGTGACTTCTCTTCGTCATCGGTGCTTGTGAAACCCGCGCTTGCGACGAATAACCTTACCGTGATTCCCAATGCGATGGCTCGCGAGGTGATTACGGACGACAACGGTAAGGCCACAGGCATTTCCTACGTTGACAAGGAAACACTCGATGAACATCTCGTACGGGCGCGTGTCGTCATACTTGCGGCGAGCGCATGTGAGTCAGCACGGCTTCTCCTGAATTCGAAGTCGTCGCGTTTCCCCAACGGACTTGCGAATTCAAGCAATGTGGTCGGTAAGTATCTCCATGATTCAACGGGTGCATCGATGAGCGGATTCCTGCCTAAGCTTGTCGACCGTAAGCGCTACAACGAAGACGGTGTTGGGGGGATGCACGTTTATACACCCTGGTGGCTGGACAACAAGAAACTCGATTTTCCACGCGGCTATCACATTGAATACTGGGGAGGTATGGGAATGCCCGGCTATGGATTCGGGTTCGGTATTCAACATGTAAACGGAAAGTTTCCGGCGCGTGGTGGTCAGCAGAAACCAGCGGGTGGATATGGCGCTTCACTCAAAGACGATTACCGGTTTTTCTATGGCGCGGGCTTCGGCATGTCGGGTCGTGGCGAAGCGATTGCACGTGAAGATAATTATTGCGAGATCGACCCCAATACCGTTGACAAGTGGGGTATTCCGGTTCTGCGTTTTCATTACAAGTGGAGCGACTACGAAGTAAAGCAGGCGAAACACATGCAGGACACGTTTGAAGAAATTATTCATAAGATGGGCGGCGTAGTGACCTCGGCAAAAGGCACAGCCGAAAATGATTATGGCCTTGCAGCTCCCGGCCGGATCATTCATGAAGTGGGCACAACACGTATGGGCGATGATCCGAAGAAGTCCGTTTTGAACAAGTACAATCAGGCCCATGATTGCGACAACCTCTTTGTAATGGATGGCGGTGCATTCGTATCACAGGCGGACAAGAATCCAACGTGGACAATACTTGCGCTATCGATGCGCGCATCGGAGTATCTTATGGATGAAATGAAAAAGCAAAATATCTGACCTAACATCAGGCATATGGACAGAAGAAAATATCTGAAATCGCTTACCCTCGGCACTGTGGGTGCTGGTGTGTTGCTGGAATCCTGTGATACGGCAAAGGAAACGCCGCCGACAGCTGTTGCAAAACCGGCGTTCTCGATCGATCGGTATAAGGAAGAGCTTGAACGTGAGGAACAACTGCAAGCCGGGAGTTTCTTTAATGATCACGAGCTGAAGACTATTACCGTGCTTGCTGATATCATCATACCCCGGGACGAGCGGTCGGGGAGCGCGTCTGACGCCGGGGTTCCGGACTTTATCGCGTTTATCGTCAAGGACATGCCAGGGCACCAATTGCCAATGCGCGGTGGACTGAAATGGCTCGATGTGCATTGCCTCAAACATTACGGTACCGCATTCGTCGACTGCACGGAAGAACAACGAATCGAAGTTGTGGATCAGCTGGCGTATCCGGAGAAAGCGAAGCCTGAGATGGAACCGGGTGTGACTTTCTTTAATCGCATGCGCGACCTCACGGCAACCGGATTCTTTACGTCGAAGATCGGGATCGCGGATCTTGGCTATGCGG
>CBKWFZ010000660.1:0-2987 GCA_966673785.1 uncultured bacterium | reverse complement strand
GTTTAAATGAGATCCTGATACGGTGTACCGGATTTTCACGATGGCAGGGAGTCCAGGCTGAACTTATCCTCACTGAAAACCCGGTGCAGGTTTTAACCGGGGATGCAACTCTGCCCAACATCGTACCTGGCCAAACCGAATCGCCGTTGTGGGGAGCTGTGGTCATAAGTAATGGTACGATGCGGACGTTGTCCGGTACAGCTTTGACAGCCACAATAAAGGAGCGTACACTTACGACACCCGTTCCGGATATTCCCCCAATGACAATTCGCAAGGTACCGTTTCAGTTCGATGCCGGAAGAGCCGATGCAAAAGGAACCTACGGGTGTTCCCTGAAGTTGGGCCGTGGGAAACGGGTGCTCGCGGAAGGAAACGTTTCAATCGAGGCGGTTGACCCGACTGAACAACACAGTTTTACATTTAAGAGCGGAATTGATGGCAGCGTCCAGTACTATAGCATAGCTCCTCAGGCAAATGGTTTTCGCGAAGGATCGGCGTTGTTTCTCTCAGTTCACGGCGCAGGTGTTGAAGCGATCGGTCAGGCGCGGGCATACGCGTCGAAGGAGTGGGGTACGCTTGTGGCACCGACAAACCGTCGCCCACGTGGTTTTAACTGGGAGGATTGGGGACGTCTTGACGCGTTGGAGGTTTTGAACATCGCGATGGAAAAATTCTCTCCGGATCCGTCAAAGATTTACCTGACCGGTCATTCCATGGGCGGCCATGGCACGTGGTACCTCGGCGCCACATACCCGGACAAATGGGCGGCGATCGCCCCCTGCGCCGGTTATCCGACGCTTTCAGGTTACGGCTCGGCCGATGGTCAGATTCCCCGCGAGGGACGGAACGTGGTTGAGAACCTGTTACTTCGTGCTAGCAATGGAAGTGATGTCGTTGCGCTGGCTTCGAATTACAAAGCGTTTGGCATTTATGTGCACCATGGCGATAGCGACCGCGTTGTTCCGGTGACCTATGCCAGGGAGATGCGAAATGTGCTGAGCAAATTTCATGGAGACTTCAGCTACTATGAGTACCCGGGAGGCAGCCATTGGTTCGGAAGTGAAAGCGTGGACTGGCCTCCGCTATTCGATTTCTTCCGGTGGCATGTGAACAAGCATGATACAAGTGCGAACGTCATTGATTTCAGTACGGCCAATCCGGCCGTGTCGTCGCGCTATCGTTGGGCGTCGATCGAACAACAAATAAGGCCGTTACAGTATAGCAGGATCGAACTCAACCGAAACATAAAGACCAAATTAATAACAGGAACGACGGATAATGTAGCAATACTGAAGCTCGATATTTCGGACTTTCGGCAGGCTGACACGCTTCACCTCACAATCGACGGCGAATCGCTCGATTACAACGGTGTTGATACTGTACTCTATCTTTACCGCAGGGAGCGCTGGCAAATCAGTGGGACGCCTGATGCAGCGCACAAGAATCCGGTAAGGGGTGGAGGTTTTAAGGAATCGTTCAATCACAATTTTGTTTTTGTGTATTCGACAAAAGGAGCCCGGGATGAGAATAACTGGTCTTACAATAAAGCCCGGTACGATGCCGAAGTCTGGTATTATCGTGGAAACGGATCGGTCGATGTGGTAGCAGATCGCGATTTTTCCGCCAGCAAATACAAGGACCGTGGTGTCGTGATCTACGGGAACGCGACAACGAATGCAGCCTGGGAAAAATTACTTGCCTCGTGTCCTATACAACTGAAGCGGGGTCACGCCACCCTTGGTCCACATTCGTTCCAGGGGATGGATATTGGAGCATACTTTATGTGGCCAAGGGCCGATAGCAATGTCGCATCCGTTGCTGTGGTTGGGGGGACCGGTCTTCCGGGTATGCACGCGACCGAGGCGAATCAGTATTTTGCCGGCGGAAGCGGCTTTCCGGATTTCCTGATCTTCTCAGCCGAAATGCTGAAAGATGGCGTCGACGGTATGAAGGCGGCCGGGTTTTACGGCAATGACTGGAGTCTCGAAGGGGGGGACGTCGAAATTCAAAACTAATAATGGTCATGACGAAAAAATTGAGGAAAGCAAAATCAAAGGTGGCATTGTCCGCAGGGGCATTGCTGTTCTTCCTCGGCACGTTGCTGGCGGAGGCCCAGCATCAGCATCAAAGCCTCGTGGATACGCCGTATGAATGGCCTGTCGACAATGCCGTAAAAGATAATCTGGAACGGTGGCGCGATCAGAAGTTTGGAATCATCATCCACTGGGGAATATACGCGGTACCTGGCATTATCGAATCGTGGGCGTTGTGTTCTGAAGACTGGATCTATCGCGACAGCACCGTTGACTATAATGATTATAAGCGATGGTACTGGGGTTTAAAGGATAAGTTCAATCCCGGGCAATTCAATCCGGAGCAATGGGCGGCTGCGGCAAAAAATGCGGGTATGCGTTACGTAGTGTTCACTACAAAGCATCACGACGGGTTCAGTATGTTTGATACCCGTGAAACTGATTTCAATATTGCGGCGGGCCCGTTTGGAAATAACCCCCGAAAGGATGTAGCGCGCCATGTCTTTGACGCCTTCCGCGAGAAGGACTTCATGATAGGCGCATACTTCTCGAAACCCGACTGGCATAGTGAGTACTATTGGTGGCCGCGATACGCAACTCCGGACAGAAACAATAATTACGATATCAGGAAGAATCAATGGCGATGGAATCAGTTCAAACAGTTTACGTTCAATCAGATCCGTGAACTGATGATGGGATACGGACATATAGATATCCTGTGGCTTGATGGGGGATGGGTTCGACCCCTGGAAACCGTCAACGATGAAGTTCGTTCCTGGGGAGCGCGGATTCCGGAGTGGAGCCAGGACATCGGGATGGATGCGATTGCTTCTATGGCGAGGAAACATCATCCGGGCCTGTTGATCGTGGACCGGACAGTCCACGGTCCTTACGAAAATTATCGCACTCCGGAACAGAGCGTTCCCAGCGTACAGCTCGCGTATCCCTGGGAAA
>CBKWFZ010000659.1:0-2991 GCA_966673785.1 uncultured bacterium | reverse complement strand
AAAATGTAAAGCTCATTTCCGTTCAGAACATTCAGAATGAACTCGACGAGAAAGAGATGGAGGCGTGGCAGAACCTCGTACGGGTATTGACGCATGAAATCATGAATTCGGTAACGCCGATATCCTCGCTTGCCGGAATCGTTGAAGAAGAGATCAAACCACACACCGCGGAAGAGAATGGCGTCGCCCTGACACGGGATCAGTTGAGTGACATTCATCTTTCGCTGCAGACCATTAGCAAACGAAGTGAAGGTCTTATCCAGTTCGTGAAGGAGTTTCGCAGTCTTACCAGCGTTCCGAAGCCAAAGCCGGTCCAGATTCATATCCGTGAGCTTCTTGAAGAACTGGTTATGCTGCACCGGAAAGATCTTTCCGAAAACTGTATCGACTTAAACATTTCCGTTTATCCGGAAGACCTCACGCTGACGGCTGATAAAAATATGATCGAGCAGGTGTTGATCAACCTGTTAAAGAATGCCATCCAATCGTTTGACGAGCAGGAAGAAAAGCGCATTGAACTGCGGGCCTATCTTAACGAAAAGTCCAGGACCATCATTTCAATAGCCGACAATGGGTCGGGTATTGATCCGGAAGCCCTGGAAAAGATCTTCATCCCATTCTTTACTACAAAGAAAAACGGCTCCGGTATCGGGCTGAGTCTCTCGCGCCAGATCATGCGGCAGCACCATGGGTCGCTGACCGTCAAATCCGTTGTTGGGAAAGGTACCGAGTTTGCCATGAGGTTTTAGCCGCTTCACGGGGCGAATTTGTCAGGGCGGTTGTCATTTAATACATTTGCGCAACAGTTTTAAGACTATGCAGGACATTCCCCAAAAAGTAACAAAGATTCTGACCGACAAACTAGGTATTGCGGAGTCAGAAATTACTCCTGAAGCCAACTTTGTCAAGGATCTTGGGATTGACTCTCTCGACTACGCTGAGATCGTCATGGAATTTGAACAGACTTTTGATATTCGTATTCCCGATGATGATGCCGAGAAGCTGCAGACGTTTGGCCAGGCGGTAAGCTATATTCAGGAAAAGACAAAGAAATAGCTACGTTGTACGGGACTCAAAATAGCTGCAGATTCTGACCATCTGCTCGGCCTCGCGTCGGGATAACCTGACCGCCTCCCCTACTCCATGCTCGCCACGATAACACCAGCAACCCTGATCTCCGTCCCAGCGGATAACATGGCGGTTATTCGCAAGCAGCACGATATCCATTTCGTACAGCTCCTCGCGATGCCGGTCCAGGAAACCGGTAAACTGTAAGATATAATGGTCCTTGCGAATCAGTTCACCCCGCTCGCAAGCGATTGAATCCAGCCGCATTAAAAGTCGCGATTCCCTGTCCCAGGCCTTGAACTTCAGTTTTCGTGGTAAAAACTCCTGCATCGAAATAATCTCAAAAATTTAGTAATGTTGAACTGTGAGCACCGAAGTTAAAAAGGTATTGTTTATCGTCAACAGGTTTGCCGGCGGTACTTATCATCCGGAACTTGAGGGGCGTATCATCGATGCCTGTGCAGCATTCAACATCGAGGCCGTGATCCGTCACACTGAAGGTCCATTGCATGCGACCACGCTTGCGTCCTCTGCTACCGGTCTGGACGTACAACGCGTGGTTGCCGTTGGTGGTGATGGCACCATCAACGAAGTTGCGCGTGGGCTCATTGGCTCCGGAATTCCATTGGGAATCATACCAAAAGGTTCCGGCAACGGACTTGCGCGCCACCTCTGCATACCGCTGGCGACAAGGGCAGCGATGCGCACATTTGTCACGGGCGAAGCGATCGCGATGGATACGTTCACACTCAACGGAAAACTTTCGCTCAATGTATCCGGCATCGGCTTCGATGGTCATATCGCCAACCTGTTCGGCGGATCGACTAAACGCGGACTGGCGGGTTATGCCAGATTAACCTTGCGTGAATTTTTTCGCTTCCCCGAGTTCGAACTAACCCTTTCACGAGACAACGGAGAAATCATCAACCGTAAGGCATTTGTGCTGGCGATCGCAAACTCCTCCCAGTACGGCAACAATGCCTGCATTGCACCGAAAGCTTCCGTGTCGGACGGCCTGCTTCATGTAAACGTTCTGCGGAAAATTCCGCCATATCGATTCGACTTCGTTTACGCATTTTTTGCAAAGGCAATTGACCGATCCCCGTTCTCTGAAATCCTGGAAGAACGATCTTTCAAAATAGAAACAAAATTTCCCGTCCCATACCATGTTGACGGCGAACCTTGTGGCGAAGACACCGTTTTTAATGTTTCAATCATGCCCTCCGCCCTTCACGTTATTGCGCCGGCCATGTCCCGCGGATGACGAGGTTGTAAATACCACGGCTTGCGTGAAGGGTGTGGTTATGTAAACTGTACTTTTATAACACTCAAACCCAATTCTTTATGAAAAAACTTTTACCTCTGGTGGTGCTCACCTTCATCGGTTTTGGCATCCGTGCACAAAGCATTACGCTTCCTCCGAGCGGTGATAATCAGAAATCAAGTGTGACACAATGGATCGGCCTCGCTTCGGTGACCATCACTTACAACAGCCCAAACGTTACAGGCCCGAACGGCGAAGACCGGAAAGGCCATATCTGGGGCGAACTTGTTCCCTACGGGTTCACTGATCCCGGATACGGTACCTCTACAAGTGCCCCGTGGCGCGTCGGCGCAAATGAGAACACCACCATTTCTTTTTCTCACGACATGAAAATCGGCGGCAAGGACATCAAAGCCGGCACGTATGGATTGTTTCTCGACGTGCAAAAAGACGGAGCCTGGACCTGGATATTTTCAACGGACTCGGATAACTGGGGGCATTACCACTACGATCCTGCACACGATGCGTTACGCGTGGAAGCCACGCCGGCTGAGAGCGCTTACACGGAATTCCTGACATTCGGATTTGACGATCGCCTGCGCACCTCGGCTGTCGCATTTATGCAATGGGAAAACAAACGCGTCGGCTTTAAAGTTGAA
>CBKWFZ010000658.1:0-2992 GCA_966673785.1 uncultured bacterium | reverse complement strand
ATATGGGCGACCACCTTTTGCTTAACGGAGCCAAGATGTGGATATCGAACTCGCCGAAGGCCGACGTGGCCGTCGTGTGGGCGAAGAACGAGGAAGGCAGGATACATGGATTGATCGTAGAGCGTGGCATGGAAGGATTTACCACGCCCGAGACCCATGGCAAATGGTCGCTACGCGCAAGTACGACCGGCGAACTTGTTTTTGACAACGTCAAGGTTCCGAAGGAAAACCTGTTGCCTGGCAAAAGCGGTCTCGGAGCGCCGCTTATGTGCCTGGACAGCGCCCGTTATGGAATTGCCTGGGGGGCAGTAGGCGCCGCCATGGATTGTTACGAATCGGCACGCAAATACGCCGCTGAAAGAATTCAGTTCGGCAAGCCGATCGCATCGTTTCAGCTGGTGCAAAAGAAACTGGCCGAGATGCTTACCGAAATTACCAAGGCACAACTACTCAACTGGCGCCTGGGCGTGCTGAAGAACGAAGGCAAAGCCACATCCGCGCAGATATCGATGGCGAAACGAAATAGTGTAGCCATGGCGTTAGAGATCGCCCGTGAAGCCCGCCAGATACACGGTGGAATGGGCATAACCGGAGAGTATCCGATGATGCGGCACATGATGAACCTGGAGTCCGTGGTCACATACGAAGGGACCCACGACATTCACCTGCTCATTCTTGGTCACACGATAACCGGCATACCGGCGTTTTCCTGATGCCGGTCTGATGGGAGTCTAATTTTCGACGTAAGCTGAAAAGGTAAACCGCTGAACCGGATTCTGGGGATCGTTGCTGTATATGGTGACGGCCTTTTGTTGCGATGCCTTCCTGCCGTTACTGTCGAATGTGACTGTCATTGTCGCGCTCTCTCCGGGTTTCAGAACCGATTTGTCAACCGCCGCTGAGACACACGTGCAGTTCGGCTGCAGGGCACGAATATCCAGTACGCTTCTGCCGTTGTTTGTAATCGTTATGTCGCGCGCAATCTTCGCGTTGTCGCGAACGCGTCCCATGTCAACCGAGGAAACGCTTAACGCAAGCCGCGGCGCTTTAGCCATATCCTCCGGCTTGAGCTCGCCAAAGTAATCTTCAAGTGTTGCATACACGGTGAAGGATTTGACCGGATCGATCTCGTCGTCCGTATGAATTTCGACATTGTCGTTCTGGTGTCCGTAGCGGTTACGTTTTTTTCCGTTGTATATGACCTTCACATGACCCTGCTCCTTCGCACCAACAGTAGCAGGCGTAACCTCGACCGAGATATACTCCGGCGCCACTACTTTAGTCACCTGAACAGGTTTTGTGCCAGCATTCAGGAACGGAAAATCGCGCACTGCGGGATCGCCGTTCAAATGAACCTTTCCCATATTGAAGAGCGAAGATTTGAACTTCCAGTTACCGTTTATAACCTGATAGTCCGCCTCCGATCCAACACCTTCCGTTGACACGATACCCTGGATCTGGAGAACAACGGGGTTTGCATCGCCATTGGATGTAACGGTGAGCGTCTTATTGAAAAACCCCGGCCGTCCCCGTGGATCATAACTCGCCTGAATGAAACCTGTCTTACCGGGAGGAACAGGATCTCTTGTCCAATCCGGTGTCGTGCACCCGCATGAAGCCTGAACATTCGTGATCGTTACAGGCTTGCTTGACATGTTGGTAAACAGAAATTCATGAACCACAGGGCCGCCATCTTCTTTCACAGACCCGAAGTCGAACTTCTCCTCGCGAAACTGCATGACCTTTACCTGCTGCGCGAACAACACCCCTGAATAAAAGAGCATGAAGAGGAAGGCAAAACGATTCATTAGCAAATTTTTAGTGACACAAATGTAAAACTAAATCAGTTCAGCTTTATTTTATTTTATTTGCACTATGGCAAGAATTCTTACAGGCATACAAAGCAGTGGACGTCCTCATCTTGGTAATCTGCTCGGTGCGATAATGCCGGCTATCCAGCTTTCTCAGAAGCCTGGTAACGAGTCGTTCTTTTTCATTGCGGATCTTCATTCGCTGACTACCATAAAAGATTCACAAACGAGGACAAATAACGTACGCGCTGTTGCGGCCGCCTGGCTGGCCTTTGGTTTCGACATCGAAAAGAATTACCTCTATCGTCAGTCGCGTATTCCGGAGGTTTGCGAGCTTACGTGGTATCTGAATTGTCTGACGCCATTTCCAATGCTTGCAAATGCGCATTCGTTCAAAGACAAATCGGAGAAGCTTTCTGACGTGAACGCCGGACTTTTTACCTATCCGGTGCTGATGACGGCGGACATTATTCTTTACGATGCTCATTTTGTCCCTGTTGGCAAAGACCAGCGGCAGCATCTGGAAATCGCACGTGACATTGCGACGACATTCAACAATCAATACGGCGAGACCTTCGTTGTTCCGGAAGCCCGGATCGAGGAGACGGTGATGACAATTCCGGGTACTGACGGACAAAAGATGAGCAAATCTTACGGCAACATCATCGACATTTTCCTCCCGGAAAAGGAATTGCTGAAACAGGTCAAATTAATTGTTACGGATAGCACCCCGCTCGAGGAACCAAAGAATCCCGATACCGACAATGTTTTTGCCATCTACAGCCTGCTCGCATCGGCTGAGCAGAAACAGGCCCTGAGAGAGAAATACCTTGCCGGCAATTTCGGTTATGGTCATGCAAAGAAAGAGCTGTACGAATTGATAATCGACAAGTTCAGTCGTCAGCGGGAAACGTTCAATTACTACATGAGCGACACGCTTGCGCTGGACAAGAAACTTGAAGAAGGTGAAGCCAAAGCAAGAATCGTTGCGCGCCAGGTGATCGATCGCGTCCGGGAAAAACTCGGTTTTAAATAGTGCCGCCTACTTGGCGGTCCAGACAACCTCCTGCTTTTCCTTCCCGACGGTGAACAGTATGCGTGTCGGGTTACTAACCAGAACGAGCTTGGTATCTTTACCCGGGTACTTTTCGACCTCGACAAAGACGCCTTTGCCTACATAT
>CBKWFZ010000657.1:0-2993 GCA_966673785.1 uncultured bacterium | reverse complement strand
GTGCTGGAATGCGATGAAGTGACCATCTCCTGCATTTTTTTCGTTACGTGACGGTACCACGTAGACTAAAGATACACATTCCGGGCAAACACGCCTGCATTCGGGTGAGCGATGGAAGCGGAAACTCGACGCCTTCGTTTGCCGGCGCATATTTCGCAAGGCAACCATTGACGAACATGCCTCCTGCTCTTGCAAGAAGGCCGGAAGAAGGCGGCGCGTTGCAGCGTACAGCGCGGCCCCCGCGGAACGCACCCGATTTGTGAAAACGAATTTTTCCACGAGGCGGCACGCGGTTTTCCGATGCTGCTTCTAGAGGCGGGGGACACCCCCAACGTATAGGAAAAACAAAGGAAGGGCCACACAATGAACAATTAACGCCAGCTTATTGTATAGTTTTGTGAAAACTTATGAGGATCGCTATTTCAGACTCGGAGAAACGTGCGCGACTGTACGGAGCAGCCGTTGCACTTATCATTTTTACAATTGTTTATAATCTTGCCGAGGGCCTGGTGTCGGTGTATCTGGGGCTCGAGGATGAGAGCTTTGCACTTTTTGGTTTTGGTGTTGACAGCTTCATTGAAGTGATTTCCGCGATTGGCGTTGCACACATGATCTACCGGGTACGAACGCGCCCGGAGAGTAGTCGTGACGAATTTGAAAGAACGGCGTTGCGCGTGACCGGTACCGCGTTTTACATTCTCGTGGCCGGACTGTTGATTACTGGCATTCACAATATTGTTATCGGGCACCAACCGGAAACGACGTTCTGGGGGATCGTTGTGTCGCTGATCTCCATCCTTATTATGTGGGCGCTGATCGCGGGGAAGACGAAGGTTGGGCGCGCACTTGATTCACCGGCTATCCTGGCCGATGCGCAGTGTACCAGGGTTTGTATTTACATGTCAGTCATT
This sequence comes from uncultured bacterium, assembly GCA_966673785.1. Taxonomy (GTDB): domain Bacteria; phylum Bacteroidota; class Bacteroidia; order Cytophagales; family Cyclobacteriaceae; genus Ohtaekwangia. The sequence goes on along the minus strand of CBKWFZ010000657.1, from coordinate 2,082 downwards.
TTACTTTTTTCAAGTGCCTTGTACGAGTATGCAAGCATACCGTATGTCGACAGCGCCGGCGCACTGGGACTTGCGTGGTTCTCGTACCGCGAAGGACGCGAGTGTTTTGAAAAAGCCAAAAACGACTCCATATGCTCTTGTGACCACTGCTAGTTTTCAATCAGGAAAAATATAATTCCATAAAGTCTATTGATTTAGTAGATTTTTAATCTACCTTTCGGCCAGTATTCGGTCGGAGCACGGCTTTTCGCCTAAAAAGCCCTGTTTTGAGCCATTTACCGCCAAATCAATCGAACGTTATGAAATGGATTTTTGCACTCGCGCTCATTCTCTCAGTTGAAAAACCGCTGGCTGGTCAGGTGCAACTAGTGAACCCTGAACCTGAAATCGTCCGGATCACCGGGGCCAGATTTGCGTACCCCCTGCTTCAGCACTGGATCGACCGCTTCAATACGCAGTACCCGGAAATCCAGGTTGTGATTGAGGCGCGTGGTTCAAGCGACCCAGCCGATTACGATGTTCTTATTGAAGGTTTCGAGCAATCAGAAGAAGTAAAACAGTCGCGTGTATTCCTCTACGTTGGACGTTACGTCATTGTGCCGGTTACCCATGCACGCTCTCCCCTGGCCGTTGCACACAGGGACAAGGGACTGACCAGGGATGAAATACGGCGCATCTTTTTCCGGGACATCTTTGCGGATGATCAGGGTGTTGTGAAAACACCTTACACCGCATATACGCGTCTGCAGAAAGCGGCCGCACCCATTGTATTCTCCCGACACTTCGGCTTTACACAAAAAGATCTCCTTGGTAAAGCTGTCGCCGGCGCCGACGAGCACCTGATCAAAGCCGTACTTCGCGACACCACAGGGGTCACCTATGCGCCGCTACCCTTGCTCTATACGCTGTCGCAGCAAGGTAAGCTGAAAGATCTGACAATCCTGCCTCTGTACAGCACTGATGATGGAGCACTATCGCGGGTTGCCTATCCTTTCGCTAACACCGGTAGCCCCGAGGACAAAGCCCGGAGCATCGACGTTGACACGACCGGACTTCCTAACGCGCTGTTACATCTTTCTATTGGCCGCGACACCGCCACTAAGTCTGCGATTACGTTTCTGAACTGGATACACGAGCACGGCTCATCGGATCTGCAGGCATTCGGGTTTCTCGATCTGCCGCCAACCTCAACCTACAACGAGGCGTTTCAGCGCTTTGTGCGTTTCGCTACTGCCGATAACCATTAATTGAAGCTATGCAAACTTCTCCTTCACATTCCGATTTATCCGGACGCATACACGTCGCCCTTTTTGTTCTCATTATCTCCTTCACGGCAGGCACAGCAGTGGCGCAACAACAGGTTCGCGGCATCGTGACCGACCATGGAAACAATCCGCTTCCTGGAGCTACAGTAACGTTAAATGACACGGACACATTTGCCGTGACTGACGCAAACGGAGAATTCACGCTTGTGGCACCGCATGCTCCGCCATTCGGCATGATCATACGATCCGTAGGTTACGCGGCGCTTGAAGTGGAGGTCTATGAACTATCTGACGAACTGTTTGAGTTTTCGTTGGCCGAGAACAGTCTCCTGGGAGAGGTCACCGTGACTGCACGCCGGAAAACGGAAACGCTGCAGGAAGTACCCATAGCCATCACCGTTGTCGGCGGCGCACGTGCGGAAGAAGCGGGTGCGTACAACGTCAACCGCCTCAAGGAACTTGTTCCGTCGGTTCAGCTGTATTCTTCCAATCCGCGTAACACGGCGCTTAACATTCGCGGGCTTGGTTCGACCTTCGGTCTGACTAACGATGGTATTGATCCAGGTGTCGGTTTCTATGTGGATGGCGTTTATTATGCGCGTCCCGCTGCAACGACGCTGGACTTCGTAGACATTGAACGCATTGAAGTTCTTCGTGGTCCGCAAGGCACGTTGTTCGGCAAGAATACCACCGCCGGTGCATTTAATATCACAACCCGTAAACCGTCGTTCAAACCGGGAGCGGTATTCGAGTTCGGTTATGGCGGTTACGGTTTCATTCAGGCCAAAACTTCCGTAACCGGTCCGCTCGGAAAACG
>CBKWFZ010000656.1:0-2994 GCA_966673785.1 uncultured bacterium | reverse complement strand
GGTGCGGTATCGCACGCCTCTACCATGTTCAGGTTGTACGGACCCGCGATTGAAAATTATGCAGCTGAACGAATAGCAAATGATCTGGTCATTACGATCAATGGCGCTGGTTTTTCGGACCTATCGTGGCGCAATGATGTTTGGATAACCAATCAGTCCGGAAGAAAGGTTTACAAATTAGACAATCTTAATGTCTCCGCGAATGAAATTATAGCCTCGACAAACGCCCGACACCTTTTCCCCGGGAGCTACGAGGTTACTGTTTGGACCAACGATATAGCATCCAACGCAAAGGAGGTATTTGAATTTGAGTCAAAGTGGGAAGAAGAACCAAATATGCCAGGCGACGGCTTCCAGGGTTTCTCCTCGTTCGTGATTGAAAAGACTCTCTATCTATGTGGCGGTACAAATGTAATCGGCACTGGCACAAATCAACTATGGTCATTCGATACCGAGACCCGAACGTGGCATAGGCATGCAGATTTTCCTGGCGGGGTGCGGAGTCATGGGGTATCATTCGCCATAGGGGCAAAGGGATATTTCGGAGCGGGTAGTTCAGATTCGCAAAATTCGTACGATGATTTTTGGGAGTACGATCCGGTCAATGACCATTGGACAAAATTGACCAACTTGCCTGGGGGAGTTCGCAATGGCGGAATCGGTTTTTCCAGTGGCGGGTATGGCTACATGGGGCTTGGTCAGGATGGTATCACTTTTAAGAAGGATCTATGGAAGTACGACCCAGAGTCGGATAGTTGGATTGAATTGCCCGAGTTTCAAGGTCATGGCCGCGCGGCCCCGCACATTGCCGTTTTGAACAATTCCCTTTACGTAATTGGTGGCACTAATGCATTTGAGGACGGCCCAACAGATGATACATGGAAATTCGATCTTGCGCAATCAGAGTGGCAACTGATCGGTTCGGTGGATAATACCATTAGTGCTGTAGCTTACTCTGGCACAAATTGTTATGCGCTTGTCACAGAGACAGATGTTAGCCTACAAAGGTGGTTATCGGTACATCGGTTCAACCCCGAGAATAATTCGTTTGAGGAATATGATTTGTTTCCTGGACACCATCGGAGTCGGCCAGGCCTGGTAATAGTGGACGATGAACTCTTTGCAGGACTCGGTATTGTTAGCGAGGTTTCCGGCAACAGTTCAGATTTTTGGAGTTATCGTTTACAAGAGTAATCTGTATGAGTCTGATGCTATGAGATTTGAGAATGTTTTGCTCTACCTGATCTGTCTCCTTGCGCTATTTGGCTGCCAGGATGATGAGATACTGCCTGACACCGAGCCGGCGCCTAATCACGGTCCTACACCGCTATCAGTACGAGTACTGAAAACGTCATTTGACCACGTGGTGATCGGGTGGGGTCCGGTCTATGACATCGCCCCCGACCCTTTGATACACACCGTTTCCGTTGCGGGAAAGGAGATATATTCTTCTTCAATGGAAAAGCTGTTGAAAATTGACGGATTGAAGCCGGAAACAAGCTACAACGGAACAGTTACAGTGACAGACAAACATATTTCGGTATCGGCGTCATTTACGTTTACAACGGGCAAGTACTTCCTGGAATTTGAAAGACACTTCACTCTTAAAACGGGGAATGCGGCCGCTCCCGCATCAATGGCTTGTACTCCCGATGGCGGCTATGTTATATGCGGAAGCACAATGCTCGACGCATTTACTTTCGCAAATCATGTTACCAAACTTGACTCGTTGGGTTACGAACAATGGTCTTTCAGAGAACCGTATGAAAGACCATCGAATCGCACGCGACAAAAGATAATCACAACAATGGATGGAGGATACGTAGTTGTCAATGGGGAATCAATAAAAAAAATCAATGGAGGAGGCGAATTGCTTTGGAAACAAACGCGTTTTCACACCTTAGATGATTTCTTTGGAGACTTTGAGGGGGTGATCGAAACAGGAGATGGCGGATTAATCACGGTTGGCGCCCACGACACATTCAATGAGGAGGGAATAACCAAACAACCGGGACTGTTAAAAAAATTCACGGCTGACGGGGCTCTGGTCTGGAGTAAAACCTATTCGATTGACCACAGAACCGCGGGCATTGATATCGAATCGGCGAAAGACGGTGGCTACGTTGTTCTCGGCTCAACGGGGGATGATCACAATAGCAATATGACTACCACCTTCATAACCCCGGACGGAGAAATAGTGGAGAACAAAACGCACATTCGCGATCACTATGATTTTCCACTCCAGATAAAGCGGACAACTGACGGCTATATAGCTGTTGGCAATGCTAATTCAATAACGGACCAGTTATATGGACGCGCAACGAAACTCTCTGATAACGGCGATGTTGTTTGGCAAAGTGAGCATACTAACTGGTTTGGCACGTGGTATCAAGGTATTTCAGAAACGGAGGAGGGTGATTTCGTCGTCGTGGGTCACAGTATACATGAAAATACAATACAGGCCCTGATCCAGCGTATTGATCCTGACGGACAGATCATTTCTTCAATGGGCTTTCCCAGCATCCACTCAATGTTTCAGGATGTTGAATCGAATGGTGGCGGGATTACTGTTATCGGATATCAGGAGGGGCTTTTATGGATAAAGAGAATGCAGCCATCTTCGATCCAATAGCATGCCCCTGATAACCTCCGGCTTCAGCCGGAGGTCTACGCGCCACGCCCTCCCAAAAGACTTCAGTCCCGAACCCACCGCCGCAGCATGCGACTACCATCACTCAATCCTCAAATCCCCATCCATATCCGTATTCGCGTTGATCACCGGAAAATACATCAGTGATACCTGCGCCGGGTTAACGTGATAGCTACCGGTGAATCGCGGGAGCAGGTGCACCTGAAACACATAGGTTCCCGGAGTCATTTTCTGACAGAAGATGACAGTTCTGTCTTTGAAGTACTCGCGGTGGGTTTCTATGCGGTTCGAGGGCTGGCGTTTGTCGGCATAGCTGCAACCGCCCGGAATTGGTATTTCGATCA
>CBKWFZ010000655.1:0-2997 GCA_966673785.1 uncultured bacterium | reverse complement strand
ACGTAAACCGGGGATCATACACGATCATGGCGTCCATGGTTGGCTATGCTGATTTGACGTCGGATACCATTGAAATCCTTCAAAAGGACGTTGTGTTGACTGACATCGTTCTCAATGAATCGACAACGGAACTCGGTGAAGTCGTCGTAACCGCTGAAAAGTCAACGGTAACGCAACACGCCGATCGCCTGGTCGTGAATGTTCAAGGCAGCATTACGTCTTCGGGAAATACTGTTCTGGAAATTTTGCAGAAGTCGCCGGGCGTCATCGTAAACCGGCAAAGCAATACGATCAGTATGAACGGTCGCACCGGAGTCCGCATTATGATGAACGGAAAGCCGTTGCAGATGCCCGCGGATGCGGCGATGCAGATGCTTGACGGCCTGGATGCTTCGGGTGTGGAAAAGATTGAGTTGATCGCCGCTCCTTCGTCCAGGTACGACGCGGAAGGAAGTGCGGGTATCATCAATATCGTTACAAAGGAAAGTGCGGAGTACGGCACCAACGGATCGGCTGGATTGTTTGCCGGATACCGATGGGCTGAAACGCTTGGCGCGAATTTCACCATCCAGCATCGGGCGGAACGTTCCGCATGGTTTTTCGACTACGCGCTGACGAGAACGCGCAACCGGCACATCATGCGAATGGGCTCGCAATGGATCGACAACGGAATTAGACATGCGAACGAAAATGAAAGTTATCGGCCGAACCTTACGCATCAACACAACCTGACCGGCGGTTTGGAACTCGGTCTTTCAGATAGGGTTTCTTTTAATCTGTTGCTATCCGCCTATCGCCGCAACTGGACATTGAAGGCAACCACCGATGACGCCGTCCACGCCGAGGGAGCTTCGTCCATACTGACGAAAATGAAGATTGACGAAACGAACACGTGGCAGAGCGCGACGGGTTCCGTGGGATTGGTTGTCAGGCCGGATCCGAAACGTAAGGTCGAACTGAACGCCGATTACCTTTATTATTATAACGACAATCCCTCGGCGTATCGCACAACAACCTCATCCGTGCAGCCTGGTGAGATCGATAATTCAGATATTCTGCTTAGCAAAGACACGCCGATCCGGATGCTTGTCGGACGTGTCGATTATTTCTGGGAGGCTTCGTCGCTCGTCCGCGTGGAGGCCGGTGCTAAGCTGGTTCACTCCACCCTCGACAATAACGTGGTTGCACGGCGCGTGAAGGACAATACGTCGCGCATCGACAGCGCGTTTACGTCGGACTCAGAGCTATCCGAAGGAATTGGGGCGGCATACTTGTCCGCGCGCTGGAAACTATCGAATGCGACAACGGTCAACGCCGGACTACGCTACGAGTACACGCGCACCGCCATTCATGCCGGCACCGGGGAGGCTTTGGCAGACCGTAGGTATGGGTACCTGTTCCCGAATGTTTCAATCACGAAAACGTTGCAATCCGGGCGCGGCGCACAGCTTTCGTATGTAAGACGGCTGACGCGCCCGACCTACAACGATATTGCGCCGTTTGTTTTCTTCTGGAGCCCAAATTCGTTTTCGGCTGGCAACACCGCGTTATGGCCAGCGGTTTCCGATGCGGTAAGTATCGGTTACCAGACTGGCGGATTAACCGTTGCGATTCACGGCGCTCACACGAAAGGGGAGATCATCAATCTGTTTCAGCCTGAGCGTGACACCGCCAAAAACAATGTCGTATTTCGTTCACAGAATCTCGACTATCTGACTATGCTGTCGCTCACCGGCACGTGGTCGTTCAGACTAACACGCTGGTGGAATGTCGAGACTGCACTGACGACGCAATATCAGGTGGCCCGGACAAAACATCTGCCTCGTAACGCGCGCCTGAAACTGCCCGGTGCAAGTCTCAATGTGACCAACATCATGCAGCTTGGAAAAGGAATAGCGGTAGAGATCTCTGGTTTCGTTCATTCGACATCAATTTACGGCATCTCGAAATTTCTTCCTTACGGAACGCTGAATGCAGGCGTGCAGAAAAAGCTGAACAAAGCTATTATCCGGTTATCGGTGGACGATATCGTTTACACGAACGTCTGGCGCATCCGGACGTTGCTGCCAGAGAATGGACTTGATTCACATATCCGCTACGACTGGCACAACCGGTATATCAGGCTAACCTACAGTTACAATTTCGGGGGGCGATTGCCATTGGTGAACATTAAATCAGGTGCTTCCGAAGAGCGGCGGCGGATTGGGAACTAACTGAAGATGGAGACGGCGATCTTGGTAATTGCTCTAACCGTTGCGTTGTGCGTTCTGCCGTTCAGCGCTGCGGGAAGCGATCAGGATTCCATTCCGAAAGTCTCCTTCGTCATTACGCCGCGACTGAATTCAACGGGACACTTCCCATTCACCGGATCTTACATCAACAAAAACCTGAACGCCGATATCAACATCTTCTATGAGCGAAACACAGTCGGGTTTTTTCTTTTTAAATCACACGACCTGGAGGAAAGGCATTCCATCATAAACTATCTGCAGCCTGGAGTTTTTAAGAAATTTGAAGTCAACGCGCAGCTGAAGTTTCGTTTCTTTGTTGGTTACCTGTTCGCACAGGCTTCCGGTTTTCACGACGACGATTCCGATTATTACACCGCCGTAGTCACGTATTGGTCACCCGGAGACAAAACACATTTCGAGCACACCGCATTGCTTTTTGATCTGACGCAAAGTAAGAAACTGGCAAACCGTTTTATGTTCAGTTATTTTCTCGGCGGCTTCAAACTCGAAACGTTTATCTGGCACCGCTGGGTTCTTGATGCGGGATCGCCGGCCATCTCTGCGGCTCTGGCTGTGAATCTTCCCAGGGTAAAATTATCCGATAAAGTTTTTATCCAGACTACGTTTTCCTATCAAGGCTATCTCACGCATGCTAAGCCCGTTTATGCGATGCGTAATGGAACGTTGTTTTCCTTAGCGATACCGGTTGGGGTGAGATGAATCAGCTCTTCCTGGCTTTTACCGATTTCAAATCAACCTTGCTATC
>CBKWFZ010000654.1:0-2998 GCA_966673785.1 uncultured bacterium | reverse complement strand
AGCCTCAGAAAGGTAAGGTCATCGCGGTAGGCGAAGGACTGAAAGATAAGCCCGTTACCGTTAAGGTCGGTGACAACGTTCTTTATGGAAAGTATGCCGGCACTGAGATCAACATCGACGGAAAAGAGTACCTGATCATGCGTAACTCTGACATTTTCGGAATCATTTAATCAGCAACCCAAAATCAAAACGAATTATGGCAAAAGAAATAACCTTTGACACCTCTGCACGCGACAGAATAAAGAAAGGCGTTGACAAATTAGCGGATGCCGTTAAAGTTACTCTTGGTCCGAAAGGCCGCAATGTTATTCTTGACAAGAAGTTTGGCGCTCCTACCGTTACGAAGGACGGTGTTTCAGTAGCCAAGGAAATTGAATTGAAGGATCCCATCGAAAATATGGGTGCACAGTTGGTGAAGGAAGTTGCCTCGAAGACAGCTGACGCTGCCGGTGACGGTACCACCACTGCAACAGTTTTGACACAATCTATCTTCAACCACGGTATCAAGAACGTGGCAGCGGGCGCAAACCCGATGGACCTAAAGCGTGGTATTGACAAGGCCGTTACAGTGGTCGTGGAAAGCCTCCGCAAGCAGTCCAAGAAAATCAAAGACTCAAGCGAAATTGCTCAGGTGGCGACGATCTCTTCGAACAACGACGAGGAAATTGGTAAGATGATCGCCAGCGCAATGGACAAAGTGGGCAAAGATGGCGTAATCACCGTTGAAGAAGCAAAAGGAACCGAGACTGAAGTGAAGACCGTTGAAGGTATGCAGTTCGATCGTGGTTACCTCTCCCCTTACTTCGTGACCAACACGGAGAAAATGGAAGCTGAACTTGAAAGTCCTTTCATCCTGATCTACGACAAGAAGATCAGCAGCATGAAGGAACTGCTTCCGATCCTCGAGCAGACCGCTCAAACCGGCAAGCCCCTGCTTATCATCTCTGAAGAAGTAGAAGGTGAAGCCCTTGCAACCCTAGTGGTGAACAAGATCCGCGGTGCACTGCGCGTTGCAGCGGTAAAAGCTCCCGGTTTCGGCGACAGAAGAAAGGCTATGCTGGAAGATATCGCTATCCTCACCGGCGGCCGCGTGATCTCCGAAGAGCAGGGATTCAAGCTCGAAGCGGCAACGCTCGATATGCTTGGCCGTGCTGAGAAAGTCAACATCGACAAGGATAACACGACAATCGTTAATGGCGCAGGTTCGTCTGCTGACATCCAGGGCCGCGTTGCCCAGATCAAGGCGCAAATCGATACAACGACATCTGACTACGACAAGGAAAAACTTCAGGAGCGTCTGGCGAAACTTTCAGGTGGTGTGGCAATCCTTTATGTCGGAGCCGCTACGGAAGTTGAAATGAAGGAGAAGAAGGACCGTGTTGATGACGCACTGCACGCTACACGTGCCGCAGTTCAGGAAGGGATTATCCCTGGTGGTGGCGTAGCTTATGTGCGGGCGATCGAAGCGCTTGCAAAAGTGAAAGTTGACAACGAAGATCAGGGTACCGGCGTGAACATCGTTCGCCTGGCGCTCGAGTCTCCGCTGCGCACAATCGTAGAGAACGCTGGTCAGGAGGGTTCGGTTATCGTTGCCAAGGTAAAAGAAGGCAAGGATGACTACGGATATAATGCCCGTGAGAACAAGTACGACACCTTCTTCAGCGCGGGTATCATCGATCCTACGAAGGTTGCCCGTCTTGCCCTGGAAAACGCAGCGTCAATCGCAGGACTTCTGTTGACTACCGAAGCGGTGGTTTCAGAAATCCCTGAAGAAAAAGAAGCTCCCGCAATGCCTCACGGCGGCGGAATGGGTGGAATGATGTAATTCATCTCCGCAATACAATCTAAAAAGCCGTCCCCGAAATGGGACGGCTTTTTTCGTTATGGACTTCCGGACAAACGCCGTTTTGCCAAACGGGAAGTTTCAGTATTTTTAAAGATCAAAACTGATCAGATGGTTATTCATTCCTCGTTTCCGGATTTCATGTTGTTCCTGTACGTGCACGTGGCCCACAGTGATGACACGTATGACCCGACTGAGTTTGCGACGATAAAAGAACAAATGAAGAAGCTTTTTCCGGATGGTACCGACCTCGAAAAAAAGCTCTACCAGACGATCCGCGAGTACAACGCGTTTGACCGGTCAAAACTCGGAGCACTGTTTCAGGATTCGTTTGCTCATTTCCATCCCGAAGACAATGGGGTTCGTTCACGCCTTCACGCGGACGTCCAGGCTATCGTAATGGCCGATGGTAAAGTGACATCGTCGGAACGCGATGCGATGGATGCAATTATGAAACTGCTTGAGGTCGCATGAAAAAGATTGCCGGACTGATCCTTACCCTGGCAATGCTGAGCACGATTCTCGTGAAGAAGCAACGGAGTTACGAATATGGTGAGTCGGTTATTGTTACAGAGAGCGCCGCGGCATCAAATTCTGTTCCTCCTCTCCTGCTTGCAACCTCCCTCCATGATTCTGTCCCGGATTATCTGTTGACACAAAATGGATTACCCGACGTTTCGGGGATCAAACTGAAATTCCACACCGGCAATTTCGCCAGCCACTTCCGTTACAACGTGCCGGCTGAGCGAGTTTTGCGAACGCTTGCCCTGCTTCCGGTTTCATTTGCATCGACACGCGCCGACACCACCTGCCGGGCGATGCCATTGGAGGAACTACACGACTTCATTGCAAACCTTTCTACCGGGGAATATGAACAGTTTCCCGACTTTGTGCAGGCGTCTTCATCCGGATTTGATGCTTACGAGTGTCTCAAGCCCCCCTTCCGTCATATTGTGCTAATAAGCCGAAACGACAACACGGTGCTGCATCGGGTTGACCGCGCAGGCTGATCTAAGAACCTCCCGCGAATGCAACGATTTCTGCTAAATCGAGACGGTCATTTAGCCGGTCCGAATAGTGAAGCTTCCTTATCACAAGCCCCTTATCTATCAGGAATTCTGCGGGCATGGTGCTGAACGATTCACCGGCTGCCAT
>CBKWFZ010000653.1:0-3006 GCA_966673785.1 uncultured bacterium | reverse complement strand
CGTGGACCCGGCGGGTTGTCTCATGATTCCGTCGATGGTTGAATCCTCGAAAACGGAGGTGTAAAACTTCACGGCATCTTCTGCGCGACCGCATTGTTCGCCTACAAATAATAACGAAGGACTGATCTTCTGGCCCACATCGGCGATCTTGCCGTATCCGATTTGCCAGCTCAGTCCGTATTTGTCAGTTAGCCACCCATACTTTTCACTCCAGTCATAACGTTGATAAGGCATCATTACACTTCCGCCTTCAAGCAGTGTGTTCCATATCCGATCAGCCTCCTCAATCGTTTGGCATACGACGAAGTACGAGATACTGGGATTGAATTCGAAAAGAGGACCACCGTTAATGGCGAGAAACTTTTCACCTGCGAGTTCGAACTCCACTAGCATGACAGAATTTTCCGGGCGCCGGTGAATTTCAAACCCTTCCTTTCCATACCGCATGATATGATTGATCTTCGATTCCGGAAAAACGGAGGTGTAAAATGTAGCGGCTTCTTCGGCCTGACTATCAAACCAAAGGCCGTTCGATATCTGTTTGGTTTTCATAATGCAAAGTTTAAGGTTTCGTCAGGTGAAGATACAACTGAATCGTTGGTGATTATGGTCAGATGGCGGCAACATAAGGGGGAGGATGCGCCAAAGGTGATTTGACATCGAACAGCAAAACGCCGGCGATTGCAACGGATTGCCAAAGGAGGCGCTAACGCGTAGAGCCGGTTCTCAATGGATGTTCATTGATTGCGATATTCAACGTCGAAAATGACGTTGTTTTCGATAGCTGTTTTTGGCACGATGGCGAAGTAAAAAACATTGGAGGTTGCCGGTGCAATGCCCAACCCGATTTCAACGTGAAACACGTATCTGTTTTTGCAATCGCGCGTGTATGTTTGCGTAATCACCTTATCCTGATAGGGTGTTTTTAGTCGGCCGGCGAGTAAGGTTTTTTCTGAAAAATCTATCGAAGGAAGATCACTGGAACATTCGACGTACTTCTCGTAATCATCCTGTGTTTGAATAATCAGATCGATCTGCGGCTTTGTTTCATCAATGGCGTTAAGCATACACCATTGATCTTCGGCTAACACGAACGTTTCAAATGGAATGGCAGAAGGTTCGTCCTGGCATCCCTGGTCATCGTTGTCACAACCGGAAAACGACAGCGCCAAACAGATTGAGAAAACGAGGTGGATTGTTGGTTTCATCGGTGTGAGTATCTAAATGTATTGACACGGGAAAGGCTGGGAGGGTTGGCAAGGCTCGATTTTATTTGGCTTTCATGTCACTTTTCTCAAGTGTCTATAAACTTTTGGGTTTGAGTCGAATTTCCTGGGAGCAGCAAAGTTCCTATTCTATTTATTCTATTTGTACTCTTTGATAAAAAAATACGTAACCCAGCCACGCTGGCCTGTTCTGGTTTCAAGCAATATTCCGTCGCCATCTCGTCTTATAAATTTGACTTTCTCGCCATGTCGCACGGTCCCGGCGAATGACCGCGTTTCATAGCTCGACCATAAATTTATGGGGTCAATTATCGTTCCGTCTGTATCTGTTCCGTCAATTGTTATTTCGATCTCCTGCGCTTCGGATGATTTTACCGAGTCGTGTCGAAGTTCGCGAAGCTTTTCCAGGTCGTCTCGTACGTCTGAAAGTTCATCTTTCTCTATTTCGCTTGGCGAGTCGTTTCCCTTGGACATCCTTTTAGAAGAATAACTGATAATGATGACAGCGAATAGGGTAACGATAAGACCGATCTTTATCCCACTAGTTATCTTCATCGTTGGCGGTTCAGCAGCGTTATGTATTGAGGTAGGTTCGACTCAAAATTTCGCAACGATTGGCAAAAGAGAATAGTCAAAGGCAAAGCCCTACCACCTTTAACCGGAGAACGGGATCTAACCTTTCTCCATGTCATTGTTTTTCGACCTCCCTTAAAGCTTCGTCGCGCGAACGCGGAGAGAGAGGGACTTTTTTTAGAAGAAAAAACGGCGTTTCCGTGAGAATTTCGCACTTTTTATAAGCTTTGTTGAAACACGAATTGAAACATCGCGCATCCGTTAAAAGTTTTTCGCTTTTATTTCAGCTTTCTTTTGTAAGCGCGACCCGTCATCAGCGGGAAACCAAAAAAATGGTCGGTCCTGCGGTCAAAAGAGTGAACCGAAAGACCCGGTCTGGACTAGAACTCTCATATAACCTGATTTCTCCAGGCAACCTAATCGGTATTATTGGGAAAATACCTACCTGAAGGTAAAAATCCCTTCATTTTGCCTCATTTCGCTTCAAACCCGTTCAAACAATTTGCTATATTGGCTCAGTCTAAACTAACCTGCTTTTTCGATTGAGGGCACAATGCCGTTACTGAAATCAATTTCCATTGAGAATTTCCGCTCCATTGGCGAAAGCCCCGTCGAGATAACATTTGCCGAGGGCAAGCCATTGATTCTGCTAGGCGAAAACAACTCGGGAAAGTCTAATATCATCCGTGCCATTGAGCTAATGTTTGGCGAGTACCACCCGAGGTACAAAAAGCTCGACGACTATGATCATTTCGGACGAGACACAAACAACAAGATTACGATCAAAGCCGAAATTCACGGACTTCAAACGAGGATTGGACGTCAACAAAATTTCACATGCGCCGGCTTTAGATTTTCTTCCCAAAGAAACGTGGATACGGATTTCGCCGCCATTCAAATGGAAGATGGAGGGGAGAACCAATTCGTAAGCAATCAGCTCCGAGAAGAGCTGCTTTGTGTAGTGGTCAATTCAGAACAGAATCTGTCGTACCAGTTGAGTTATGCCACTAAGTATACGCTGTTATCAAGGGTAACAAAAGACTTTCATGACAAGCTTGTTGAAAGCGAGGATCGAGTTAGTCGACTGAAGCAACTATTTGAATCGATCCAGGAGACCTTTCGGGAAGTAGACGAGTTCAGCGTATTTGCTTCCAACATGTCGAGTATTGCGGGAGACATGCTATCAAATATGAGCCATGCCCTACAA
>CBKWFZ010000652.1:0-3007 GCA_966673785.1 uncultured bacterium | reverse complement strand
GTTTTCCCTTAATCCCAACAACGACGAGGAAATCATCGGGATTGAGATCAATCCGCGCGTGTCGCGTTCCTCTGCGCTTGCGTCGAAGGCAACCGGATATCCTATCGCGAAGGTGGCAGCGAAGCTTGCGATCGGATATAATCTGGATGAACTTAGAAACGCCATCACCGGAACGACTACTGCGTACTTTGAACCTGCCATCGACTACGTCATCGTCAAGGTACCGCGCTGGAATTTCGACAAGTTCCACGGCGCCGATCGCAGACTCGGATTGCAGATGAAATCGGTCGGTGAAGCGATGGGTATCGGCCGGAACTTCCAGGAAGCCCTGCAGAAAGCGTGTCAGTCGCTTGAGATCCGCCGGAACGGACTTGGTGCTGATGGAAAAGAGCTTACGAACCAGGATGACCTGCTTCACAGCCTCGAGAATCCCAGCTGGAACCGTGTCTTTCACGTCTATGATGCCATTAAGCTTGGTATTTCGCTGAAAACGGTTCACAATCTGACAAAAATTGATCGCTGGTTCCTCAAGCAGATAGAGGAACTCGTTGAGCTGGAAAAACAAATTGCCAACTACTCGATTGATAACATTCCCGCGGACCTGATGCGCACCGCGAAGGAAAAAGGTTACGCCGACAGGCAGATTGCCCATGTGCTTGACTGCCTGGAAAGCGAAGTGCGCTCCAAACGCCTTGAAATGGGAATCAAACGCGTGTACAAACTCGTTGATACATGTTCCGCGGAGTTCGAGGCAAAAACACCTTACTATTATTCAACGTTCGATACCGAGAATGAGTCTATCGTCTCGGACAAAAAGAAGATCATCGTGCTCGGCTCCGGACCAAACCGGATCGGCCAGGGTATTGAATTCGATTATTCCTGTGTTCATGGTGTGCTCGCTGCTAAGGAATGCGGATACGAGACGATCATGATCAACTGTAATCCTGAAACAGTCTCAACGGATTTTGACATTGCGAACAAGCTTTACTTCGAGCCGGTCTTCTGGGAACATCTTTACGACCTGATCGAACATGAAAAGCCCGTAGGAGTGATCGTTCAGCTGGGTGGACAGACTGCGCTGAAGCTCGCGGAGAAGCTTGATAAGTATGGTATCCGGATCATCGGGACCTCATTCGAGGCCCTTGACCTTGCCGAAGACCGTGGCAGATTCTCCAACCTATTGAAGGAGTTGAATATTCCATATCCTGAATTCGGGGTGGCTAAAAATGCCGAGGAGGCGCTGGAGGTATCAAAAACGATAGGGTTTCCGTTGCTCGTGAGGCCTTCGTATGTGCTCGGCGGCCAGAGCATGAAGATCGTGATCAACGAAAAGGAACTTGAACACCATATCCTCGATATCTGGAAACATCTTCCGGATAATAAAGTCCTTCTTGATCACTTCCTCGACGGCGCAATCGAAGCGGAAGCCGACGCGATCTGTGATGGTGAAGACGTCTACATCATCGGTATCATGCAGCACATCGAACCGGCGGGGATTCACTCAGGTGATTCGTATGCTGTATTGCCTCCTTATAATCTTGGCGATTTTATCATCAAGCAGATCGAGTACTATACCCAGAAGATTGCAGTGGCATTAAAAACTGTCGGCCTGATCAACATCCAGTTCGCGATCAAGAATGACAAGGTGTACATCATCGAGGCGAATCCGCGCGCATCAAGGACGGTTCCTTTCATCTGTAAGGCGTACGACGAGCCCTATGTGAACTACGCGACTAAGGTTATGCTTGGCGAAAAGAAGATCCGTGACTTTACATTCAATCCGACCCGGAAAGGGTATGCGATCAAGGAGCCGGTTTTCAGCTTCCATAAATTCCCGGATGTGAATAAAGAGCTCGGACCTGAAATGAAATCGACTGGCGAGGCGATCTATTTTATCGATGACCTCATGGACGACTACTTCATGAAGATATATTCCGAACGGAATCTGTATCTGAGCCGGTAGATACAATATCGCGAACAAACGAAGGTCGGTCAACGGATACGGCTACGCCCTGAAACGACGGTTAAGAAAAGCGGGAGAATACACAATATTTTCCCGTGAACCTCTACCTTTGTTTCAGGGTTATAGATAAAAACATTGCCGCCATGCTGAAATTCCTGCTCATTTTAATCCTGATCGTCTTCGTGTTGTATAAGGTCGGATCGTTTTTCTTTCGCATAGGGGCGGCTTCTCAACATTTTCGCGATGTTAGTCAGCAGCAGCAAAAGAAGGCAACCGCTGAAAATGGCAAGAATGGCGCGAAACGAACCGGGAAATTCACCGGCGGCGAATACATCGACTACGAGGAAGTAAAGTAGTACGCGTTCATGAAAGTTGAGTTTTTCAAGTATCAGGCAACGGGTAACGATTTTGTCATTGTTGACAACAGAAAAACCGGTATAACCCTTTCCACAGACCAGATCCGGCGGATTTGTCACCGGAAATATGGTATTGGTGCGGATGGACTGATGCTGATTGAAAAGGACAATCACACCGACTTTAATCTCGTCTATTACAACGCCGATGGGAGCCAGAGTCTTTGCGGCAACGGTAGTCGTGCAGCTGTTTCGTTCGCTTCAACGCTGGGCCTGATCAACGGGTCCGCTGTCTTCAATGCCTACGATGGCGTTCATGACGCCGAAATCGAACCGCGTTCGGGCATGGTCAGACTGAAAATGAACGATGTTACGGAGGTAAAACGGATTGGAGATGATTTTTTTATCAATACCGGATCGCCTCACTATATCCGGATCGTTGAGCACCTGGAGACTTTCGACGTTTTCAGTCAGGGTCGCAGAATTCGCAACAGCGAGCCATTCAAACCTGGTGGAACCAATGTAAATTTCATTGAGTTACAGCCGGATAACACCGTGTTTGTTCGCACCTATGAGCGCGGAGTTGAAGACGAAACGTTGTCGTGCGGTACGGGTGTCACCGCAGCTGCGCTTGCTGCGTCGTTCCTCGGTTATGTTTCGCCGGTCAAAATTCTCACGCTTGGTGGGGAAC
>CBKWFZ010000651.1:0-3012 GCA_966673785.1 uncultured bacterium | reverse complement strand
AGGTTTCCGTCTGGCCAACCACAAATGGTTGAATCTCCAGTTGCTTTTGGGGCTTGATTCCCCGCAGACCGTGCAATTCGCCAAACAGGTGCACCCATCCACCGGCATCGGGAGCGATGTACTTCCAGACGGAGCGCTCCTGCTGACGAAACAGAACACGCGTGATCTGCAATCCCCAAACGAGTTCCTCCTTGTTGGTAAAGCGAAGCTGACTGAGCGGAATCCGGAATTCAGCAATCCACCCGGATGAGTCAATTGATGTGTCGAGGTACCAGATCGGATCCCACCCCGCATCCCAGTTGTCGCCGTTATTCGAAACGTACTCATCTCCTTTCACTCCGGAAACAGATGCTGTGAACGAGAAAGCCGTCCTCTTATCGTAGTAGCTATCAATGTTAATTTCGACGAAATCGCCTTCAAAAGAATCGCGTCTCGACATCCGCCGTGCGATCTTTCCAGGTTCCGGATCCAGGCACCGGATTCCCACGTACAGGTTCTTCTCGTCGTACAATATCTTGAATATTGTTTGTACGGTAGCCGGTTTGCCCTTGTCGGGACTTATCTGACGGAAACCGTTCCCGCCCCATTCCACCTGAAGCCACGCGGTATCGTCGAGTTTTCCGTCGATCACAGGGGGAAGACCGTCTATGCGGGCAGTTTCGTATGTGCGCATACTGTCTGCAGGGGTGAGCGAATTACTGGCTGAATCCGCTTTGAGAACCTCCTGGCCGGCAGAAAGGTGTGCATAGAGCAAGGCCAGGATCAGGATGAGGTTCTTCATGATGGTAACGGCTAATAGCCAACCATAATACTCATTTTATGCCGCCAGGTTACCAAAATTCGCCGAAGTTTTGTTATCGGTATGTTAAAGGTCGTTTTTGTGTGTGGACAAAAAAAAGAGGTCCGCACCAGGCGGACCTCCTTTCATCAGGCTGAACCGGATTAATTCTCTTCTCCTTCAGCACCGTGTATCATGGCTTCATGTTCTGCGTCATTAAGGTCTGACTCCTCAGCTTTGACGAGTTCTTTCTTTTCACGATCGACATAATACAGTTCGTCTTCAATTTTGTAAACAACTTCGTTGGCTGGCCCTTCTTTATCAGTCACCACTTCAACCTCGGGACCATAACTCATGGAGTTTACGTCTGCCTCTGCCGTCTCAGTGTCTGATTCGGTATCACCCTGCATGCCGTCAACGGCCTGCTCAGCAGCTTCTCCGGTTTCAGTTGCACCTTGCTCGATGGCTGCTCCGGTTTCACGGGCGCCTTCTTCAAGTTCATTACCCGCTTCCCGGGCTTCGTCTCCGACCTCTTGTCCTGCGTCTTCAACATCGCTTTCAACTTCCTCGCCAGCTTGTTCGAGATCGTTTATCGCCTCTTCCGAGTTTCGTTCAAGCGACTCTTCAGTCTGTTGAGCTTCATTTTCGATTGCGTCGCCTGCCTGGTCGGCCTCCTGTTCGATCTCATCTCCCGTCCGTTCAATTGCATCTTCAGTCTGGTCCCCGGCCTGCTCTGCTTCCTGGCGGAAATTACTGTTGGCATCCGTGGAATCTGATTCCACTTGGGCCATTGCTCCGCTCATCAACGCGGCAGCTACTACTGTCAAGAATATCTTTTTCATATAAAACAATTAAGATTTAACATCACTTTCCTCCTTCATAAAAACTTTAATACCATTGGTACTTGCGAATTCAACGAAAGGGCTGGATGCCGGAATATTTGCCGTCAACGTGTTCTGAGCAGGTTTTTTTGTCAGGAACATCGATCATGTGTACTTCCTGAGCTGCGGAGGTTGCTGAAAAAGTCAACACCCGATGTGCTAAATCTACCCAGTCGGCTGCACGGACCAGTGGTAAAAGTGGCGCGGCCCGGATTCGTTATTATCTTGCGTGTCATGTACGCTCAGGTCCACTACCCCGATCGCCTCACTGCGCGCGAATTGGACAGATACCTTGAAGCCGGATGGTTTCGGATGGGGCAGTCGGTTTTTACAACGAATTTCCTGCATTTCAAGCAACAGTTTTACAGTGCCATCTGGTTACGGGTAGACCTGAGACGATTTGTTCGTGACAAGACCCAGGAGAAACTGTTCAAACGGAACAAGAAATTCAGGATCGAAGCAGGCGATGCGAATCTTGATATCCGGAAGGAAGAGTTGTTTGCGCGTTACAAGCAGGGGATAGCGTTCGATACCTCGCCATCGCTGTATCACTTGTTGCACGGCAAGGTATTCAATAACCTCTTTGACACGCGCGAGATCTGCATCTACGACGAAGACAAGCTCGTTGCGGCCGGATACTACGATCTCGGTGAAAACGTTGCGGCAGGCATCACCTCGTTCTACGATCCGGATTACAAAAAATACAGCCTCGGCAAATACCTCATCTACCTGAAAATGCATCGGTGCCGCGAACAGGGTTTCGATTTCTTTTATCCGGGTTATTTCGTACCCGGCTACTCATTTTTCAACTACAAACTTGAAATCGGCCGGGAGGGGCTCCAGTATTTCGATGTCAAGACCACGTCATGGAAAGAGATTGACGAATTCAGGGTAAGTCCGTACGCCGTCATGGAGGAGAAACTCGTCGAGTTGCATGGAATACTTACTGCTATAGGCGTTGATTCGAAATTTTTTAAATACGAATTCTTTGATGCAGCACTTTTTCCCGAGTTAAAGGATGTCGAACTTTTTGATTATCCAATCTTTCTCAACTGCTTTTCTTTTCAGCAGGACGAGATAAACCCCATCGCCGTGTATGACATCCGTAGCGAAAAATTTCGTCTCCTTCGTTGCCGTTCCTTATGGACTTCCCAACTGGAGCCGCCGGACCAGGACATTTACTCCGGGCATCTGCTGATGCCGGAAATGGAATGGCTGAGCACGCGCGATAAAAGAGAAATGGCTGCCTTTATCGGAAGTCTGGAAATCAGTCAGGATGACGATTTGGTCTGATTTGAAAATTTCACGATCGTTGTGACATGGCTGAATCATCGCTTGATCATTCGTTGTACG
>CBKWFZ010000650.1:0-3014 GCA_966673785.1 uncultured bacterium | reverse complement strand
ACCTTCCAGATAAAGGGTGGGAAAACGCATCAGGTAAACGTATTTGATCCGTAGGGAAAGTCAGCTCAGCAGAAGCCACGGAAGCAACGCAATCAGCAGTGACAGAATAAAAAGTATCCAGAGTTTTTTATTGGATTTATGATGTGACACTTTCTCCATGGTGCAGGTTTTATCTGTTTACGGCTTTCTTTTCACAGAGTTTGCGATCACATGGCGATGGAACGTCCTTTAACAAAACTTTAACAACCGGCACCGTTCCCGAATGCTTCAGTCGCAATCTTGTCCCGTCGGATTAGGGAGAATGCAAAACTTTTCCGACTTTCGCGGCACACAAAATCTAACACCACACCGATGAGCAAATTCACCTTTACGGAAAAGAAAGACACCCGTTCCGGATTCGGCGTTGGCCTCCATGAACTTGGTAAAAAGAACTCCGATGTCGTCGCGCTTTGTGCCGACCTTACCGGGTCTCTCAAGATGGACGCTTTCAAAAAAGAATTTCCTGAGCGCTTTTTCCAGGTGGGTATTGCCGAAGCAAATATGATGGGGCTTGCGGCGGGCATGGCCATCGGCGGGAAAATTCCATTCACAGGGACATTCGCAAACTTCTCAACGGGAAGGGTGTACGATCAGATCCGTCAATCGATCGCATATTCGCACAAGAACGTGAAGATATGTGCTTCCCACGCCGGGCTGACTCTCGGTGAAGATGGCGCCACCCACCAGATACTGGAAGATATCGGCATGATGAAGATGCTGCCGGGCATGACTGTTATCGTGCCCTGCGACTACAATCAGACCCGTGAAGCAACGATCGCCCTGGGTGATCACCACGGGCCGGCATATCTGCGTTTTGGGAGACCAAGCTGGCCAATCTTTACAACAGGCCGGAAGTTTACGATTGGGAAGGCGGACAAGATGATCGAAGGCAAAGACGTTACGATTATTGCGTGCGGTCACCTTGTTTGGAACGCTATCGAAGCGGAGGCGATTCTTGAAAAGAAGGGTATCTCTGTGGAGCTGATCAACATGCACACCATTAAACCGCTGGACGTGGAGGCGATCTTGGAATCGGTTGGCAAGACCGGTTGCGTTGTCACTTGTGAAGAACACCAGATCAACGGTGGCCTCGGAGACAGCGTCGCACAGGTACTTGCCCGATTCAATCCATCGCCGCTTGAAATGGTTGCGGTGAATGATTCTTTCGGCGAAAGCGGAACCCCTACACAGCTTCTTTCGAAATACGGACTCGGCCCGGAGAATATTGTCAGCGCTGTGGAGAAAGTTCTTTCGCGGAAGAAATAACCCCGAGCGTATCCGGCGGCATCAGAATTTTGCAGGACAATACACCTGCATTGCATGCCGTATTTCAAAATCGCCTGTTACCTTTTGCTTATCACCTGCATCTCCCATCTTGCCGGGCACTTCTTTCTTGTTCCCCAATTGCAGCTGGTTCACAACATTGTAAGTATTCCGCAAAACGAAACAGAACGGGAACTGCTCCGATTGATGAATGAATATCACCGTCCGGTCGGCGGCGCTTCGATTTCAATGATGGACATTCAGAACGGCTTAAGCCTTTGCTATGCACTTTTCTTCTTCTGGCTCGGTGCACTTAATCTGCTGCTTTACAAGCCTGTGAGGCGAAATCACCGGCTCCTGGCACGGGTAAGCTTCTTCAACAGCTTCATGCTGGCGCTCGGCACTGGCATTGCGATCATCTACTTCTTCTGGTTGCCGATAGCGAGTTTTGCTGCGTGCATGGTCATGTTCATGCTCGCTGGTTGGAAGTTCTCGCGGTCGCGCCAGTTCTGAAACTGCACGAAAACTTTTATTACTGCAACTTTAATCGTAATATTACGATTAATACACGCATGGGACTTTCGAAAACGGAAGGATTTACACGTTCGCAGCTTGAACTTGCCGCGATGGCGAAGGCGCTGGCGCATCCGGCGCGCATTGCCATTCTTCAACACCTCGCGCGGCAGAAAAGCTGCGTATGCGGGGACATCGTGAATGAACTGCCGCTCTCCCAGTCAACGGTTTCCCAGCACCTCAAGGAACTCAAGGAAGCCGGGCTGATCAAAGGCAACATAGACGGCCCTTCCATCTGCTACTGCATCGACGAAAAAATATGGAACAGAGTGACCCGGATTTTTGCCGATCTCTTCCATGACTACAATCCAAAGAACTGCTGCTAAAAATTTTTAAACATAATGATCGTAATATTACGATGAGAAGACTCACCCAAGCAATTTTAAACTAAATCAAATAACACATGAATAACTCATCAAACCCCGAAAAACTCAAACAACTCGTACAGGAAAAGTACGCCGAAATAGCCACCCAGTCGTATCAGCAGAATGCGACAAGCTGTTGTGGCTCGGGATGCGGATGTGCAACAATCGACGAGGCTGTAATGGCTGAAGATTACAGCAAGCTTGAGGGATACAATCCCGATGCGGATCTCGGTCTCGGTTGCGGCATACCAACCGCCTTCGCTCAGATAAAAGAAAATGATGTCGTGGTAGACCTCGGCTCGGGCGCAGGTAACGACGCGTTCGTTGCAAGATCACTGACTGGTGCGGCTGGCAAGGTGATCGGTGTGGATTTCACGGATCGCATGATTGCTCTCGCGAAAACGAACGCTGCAAAACTCAATTACGAAAATGTCGAATTTCATAAGGGTGACATTACGAAACTCCCACTCCCCTCTTCCATTGCGGATGTCGTTGTAAGCAATTGTGTATTCAATCTGGTTCCTGAAAAGCCGATGGCGTTCGCGGAGACATTTCGCGTACTTAAACCGGGTGGCCATTTCAGTATCTCCGATATTGTGATACACGGCGAGTTGCCGGAAGGACTTCGTCAAAGTGCCGAGATGTACGCGGGCTGTATTTCGGGTGCAGTGTCACGGGAGGAGTATCTTGATATGATCAAAGCCGCGGGTTTCATCAATGTTACCGTGCAGAAAGAAAGAAAAATTACTATTCCGGATGAAATTTTATCCGTTT
>CBKWFZ010000649.1:0-3014 GCA_966673785.1 uncultured bacterium | reverse complement strand
CCGCTCGACCGCGCACATCAGGCCCTCACATCCGTCATCGTTCATGATATCTTCTCGCCTCCCGTCTCGTCGCGTATTTATGCCTATGCGCACATTGCGGCGTACGAGATTCTTGCGCAAGGTGACTCAAATTACCGAAGCCTTAAGGGACAAATCAACGACTTTCACGGGATCAAACCACCGGAAGGTCGGGTATCTCTTCATGCTGCTGCAGTCCACGCGTTCTTGTTAACAGGGAAACGCCTGATCTTTTCTGAAAAGATCATTGCGGACTCCATACAAAACATCATGGCGATGTACCGGAAAATATTACCGCGAAAAATCCTGAATGCATCGCTGCAATATGGCGAGGAAGTTTCCAGGGAGATTCTGGCGTGGGCAGAAAGCGACCGTTACAATGAAACGCGGAAGCTCGTACGATATAACCTTATCAGGGACGAAGGTAAATGGGTTCCAACGCCGCCGTCATATATGGCTGCCGTTGAGCCAAACTGGCGGAAGATCCGACCCTTTACGCTAGACAGCGCTGCGATGTTCAAACCGATCGCACCGCCCCCATTTTCACGCGACACAACGAGCGAATTCTATGGGATCGCGCAGCATGTTTACAATACATGCAGGCAACTGACTGACGATCAGAAAGCAATTGCCAATTTCTGGGACTGTAATCCATTCGCTGTGAATGTCCACGGACATATCAACTTTGCTACAAAGAAGCTCTCCCCCGGTGGGCACTGGTTGTCGATTGCCGGAATCGCAGCCGCTAAGGAGGAGTCGGATATAATTCGCACTTCGGCCGCTTACACACTGACCGCGATCGCGCTTTTTGATGCGTTTATCAGTTGCTGGGATGAGAAATACAGAAGCAATCTCATCCGGCCCGAGACCTATATCAATACCTGCATCGACGAGCAGTGGAAACCGTTGTTACAGACACCGCCGTTCCCGGAATACACAAGTGGTCACTCCGTGATATCCACCGCGTCGGCGATGGTTCTTAGCCGGCTATTCGGTGATCGCTTTTCGTTCGTCGACACCTCGGAGCTGGCATACGGATATCCGGCACGAACATTCCGTTCATTTATGGAAGCCAGCGAAGAGGCAGCGTTAAGCCGACTGTATGGAGGCATCCATTATCTTCCAGCAATCAGACATGGACAGACTCAGGGAAAAAAGGTTGGCGAACATGTCCTGCAACGAATCAATCTCCGGCGTAGTGAACCTGCACGTACTTACGGGTCGAGTACTAACGCCTCATCACCGGGTCGGTAGGAAACATAGATCAGCAACATAGTAAGCATTTCCTGATCGCTTCGCATATCCCCCGTTGACTCCACGAACTTTGGCGGATTGTTCGGGTTCATCGGATTGGATGATGTGTTATCATAGGTTCCATACATATGAACGACGTCACCTTTCTTGAGAACGACCGGCTTTCCATAACGGTAAATCTCCTGCCACCGGAAATCCCATGAAGGGATGTGCACCAACGGAATCGTATCATTCACATCACGTGTCGCGTAGGCTTTAAATTCCGTGCCGAGATAGTGCATATGCGGCCACACGTACAGAACGGAAATATCTTCGCGTGAGTTGGCTATCCGAAGGCGGTATGTCTCCACCTTTTCAGGAAAAAGCAACAACGGTGGAAAAATGTCGCGTTCACCAATTCCTCCTGAGCCAAGACTAATGACTTTCACTGTCCGCTCTATGGGCGATTTCTTGAAGAAAAAATTTACGCCACAAATACTCTCCTCATCTTTCCCGGAAGGTGAAAAGTGAATTGTAAGCAACATGACGCCTCGCTTCGGCATCACCCATCCCATGTTGGCGGGATATGATTCATACGACGTTCCCGGTATCCATCCGCCATAATACCGCATTTCCTTTTTGTATGGAATCCATTGTTCGTAGGTATATCGCGACGTTCCAAGATCAATGGAGTCGACTGTTTTATGAATATCTATCGAAGGATCGTCTACCGGGTGGATGGCAAAGTTGGCATGATGAACAATCCTTTTGTTATTCGTCGTAAACTCAATCGCCTCAACGTTGCGTTCCTCCCCTGCCTCAAAAGGAATTTTGAAAGCCATAAACCGCTCTTTTCGATCGCCTCTGAGGCGATACGGGTACTTCATTTTAAGGACGAGATCGGGTGTGCGACCATACGTCGTACCGGACGCAATCTCCTGGTTGAGTTTCTTTTCGTTGCGCAAGTCAACCTTTCCGCGCGGCGCTCCTGCATCGATCCATTCGACGATCCGGGTGCGTTCCAAGTCTGTCAACTTGCGGCTGTTCGAGAATGTGGTGTAGTGGTCATTGGCTTTCCACGGGGGCATATAGCCGGAGGTAACAACTTTCCTCACAAATTCGGCTCGCTTTGCCAGATCTTCGAATGTGATTAGTGAAAAAGGAGCCCCACCGCCGGGACGATGGCACGTGGCACAACGCGCATGGACAACCGGTTGTATATCCCGGTAAAAGCTTAATTTCTGTGCGGAAGCCATTGCCACAGACAGCACCGCAAATAAGGTCCAAAGACTACGCATCGTTAAATCTAGCTATTTGAGATCAATACAAGAAAAAGAAAGGGCGACTCTTTACGAGTCACCCATTTCCAGAGAAACCAAACCCAAACTTATTATTCAATATCCCACCAAACGCGTCCGAAGGCATCGGCAGGACCGGCACCAAAACCGGCATCCTGCGCCATCTGCTCGTATGCGGCACGTTGGTTTTCGAAGTTGATCGACGTTTCATTGAGCAACGGAAGCGGTGCACGCCGGGGGATTTCAAGCGATGCCCCGTTGGACTTCATGTCGGTAAGTGCAAGCACAGATGTTTCGTCCGGGTACCCGGTACGTTTCCATATTGCCCAACCCTCGGCAGGTTGCCGGAAGAAGTGCAGGTAGGCTTGGCTCGCAATCTGTTCAAGTGCTTTCGATTCATCGAAGGCCACTTCAGGCTCAGCCAGATAATCGGCAACCTCTCCATCCGTGAGCGGTGTGTAGTTC
>CBKWFZ010000648.1:0-3018 GCA_966673785.1 uncultured bacterium | reverse complement strand
AAAAAATAATTTTTCCATTGCGAGGATTAAGCGGCCGACCCTGTTGATTTTGCTCCACACGAAGCGAAAAATTTGGATTGTAAATTTTTATGCCAGCTCGTTTCACTGGCGATCCTCACGAAGAAGTGGTAACTATGCCGAACAACAGGAGCACGGCTGCAATGAAAATTTCCGTTTTTATATTTCTTGGCTTCCTCACTATCCTGAGCATGTTCTCCATTACCACCTATATCAATTTCAGGCTTTCAGAACAGGTTAACGAGAATTACGAATATCTGAGCATGTCGACTAATATCGTAAGAAGCGGCAACCGGTTCCAGCGAAACATCCTGAATATGGTGAGCGGCTTACGGGGATACCTGCTATCGGGCGAGGAGTACTTTATTCAGACATATGATTCCGCAGCGCGCGAGAACGAGCAGATCCTGATTGATCTGAAATCGCTAATTCCCGAAGGTTCCGAACAAAGAAAGGCGCTTAATCAGATCAGTGACTTAAACAACCGATGGATCACGGAGTACTCGATGCCGCTCATTGAAGGAAAAAAAGCGTCGACATTGTCCGACAGCAGCCTGCGGGCATTCAATGGGCTCTATCGTTCAAAGCTGCAGAGTGGACAGGAGGTGAACCTGAACAACGCTATGAATACGCGGGTGCGCAACTTCATCAACTATGAATACAATGTCAGAGACATGCGGAAGGAAGTGCTCGAAGATTCAATCCAGGCAACCGGAACGGTCTCGTTATACCTGACCACCTTTTCCATTTTGACCGGATTGCTGATCGCCGGATTCCTTGCTTTCCGGATATCCAACCGCATTATGAAGATGGTAAATATGGCTGACAGTATTGCCACCGGAAATTACGACGCCCATACAGAAGATTCAAGCCGGGATGAACTGAGCAAACTCGCCAACTCGCTGAACCACATGGCACAAGTACTGTCTGAAAATTTCTCACTGCTCAAACGAAAGAACTCGGAGCTCGACCAGTTTGCCCACATTGTCTCACACGACATGAAGGCTCCCCTGCGCGGGATCGATAACGTGGTTACGTGGATTGAAGAAGATCATTTTCACGAGCTCTCCCCGAAAGTGAAGGAATATGTCGGTTTGATCAAGAGTCGTATCGTTCGTGGAGAAAATCTTATCCATGGAATCCTGTCGTACTCGCGCGTCGGGCAGTATGAACTGCAGCAGGAGGAGGTTGATATGAACCAGATGCTTCTTGAGATCTCGGAAAACCTCCCATTACGCCAGGGTTTGAAACTCACGATTCAGCCTAACCTCCCTGTTATTCATACGCAACGCATACCATTGATGCAGATTTTCAGTAATCTCGTAGGGAATGCCATAAAGTATCACGACAAGGCGGAAGGCGAGATCAAAATATACCATACCGAAAACGGACAAAACTACCATTTCTTCATCGAAGACAACGGCCCGGGTATCTCAAAGAACTATCACGACAAGATATTTACTATTTTTCAAACGCTGAATGGAACGGATTCCTTTCAGAGCACCGGAGTTGGACTTGCCATCGTGAAGAAAATTCTCGACGACAGAAACCAGAGTATCCGCGTGCATTCAGAACCCGGCAAAGGTTCTATATTTGAATTCACATGGCCTAAAGCTTAGCGATAATGATGGAAAGCAACAAAGTGATAAATATTCTGCTTGTTGACGACGACTCACTCGACGTCATCGACATGCAGCGGACACTTAACAAAATGAATATTCTTCACAAGACTGCATTGGCGAAAAACGGTGAAGAAGCCCTGGAGTATTTAAATCATCTAAAGCCGGATGAACCTCACCCGGATGTTATCCTGCTCGACATCAACATGCCAAAAATGAACGGCATCGAGTTTCTCACCGCGCTTCGCAAGAAAGAAGAATGGAAAGACCTTAAGGTTTTTATTGTCACTACGTCGGATGAGCGCGTTGATCGCGACGCAACACGAAAGCTGGGCATATCCGGATATATCGTCAAACCGTTGAAGTTGAACAATCCGTCTTCGATCGACTCGTTCAACCTGATGATCGATCTGATGAATATGAAGGGCGGACGCTAATCCGTTAATCCCTACTGTTCTGTTCTTCGTCTTTGTCGCGCCGTGGTTCAGCTTTGACACCATAGACGGTACCCGGGACCTCCTTCTGTGGCTCTCCGCTGAAGACCTTGTTATCCGGCACATCCGTGGATTCCGATTCACGGCTATCCGCACCTTCATCGCCGGGAACAGGACTTCCCGCAATATTCGGTTCAGCAGACTGTTTTGTATTTGTGCCATCGGTGTACCTTCCATCCTCCATCAGCACACCGGGGGAGCCACTCGGGCTCGTCGTCCTGGTGCCCGTCGGCGCCAGCTCTACGGATTCGCGCGGCTGTTCCCGATTAGTTTGTTCACCTGCCGCGACGGGAGCTCCCTCGCGATCTTCCGACTCCTGAACACGCGAGTCTATCTCACCGCTGTGATCACGATCCTGGGCATCTGCGTTATATTCCGCCTGATGCGCTCCTTCATCCTTTACACCTTCCTGCTCCTGACCCGTTGCGCTTATAACTGCAACGCTCATGAAGAGCGACAGCAATATCCCTGATAATTTCATAGATTAATCGTTTACCTGGACCTGTTCGATTTATTTAACTGCGATTTCACGTCCGTAATACCCGCCCTTGTTGACAAGCTTCAACGTATCGCCGTTACAATCAACACCTTTTCCTGCCTCGACGACGATGTAGCCAATGCAGTGTTTTTTTACGACTACGGCATCCGCCGGCGCCGACGGCATAAAGTCAGCGCCGACCATCAGGAACATTGTCCCGGACAGGCATATAAGGGTGATCAGGAAGCGTTTCATACGCGACGTGTTTTTTTCCTGATTTCAAAAAACAGATACCAGGAACACAGGTCAGCGGATCTTCGTCAGATTGATCGCCAACGACGTTTCATACTATAGCTGTCCGATTAAATTGGGAATTTCAATACGGAATGTGGTTCCTTTCCCCGGGGTG
>CBKWFZ010000647.1:0-3022 GCA_966673785.1 uncultured bacterium | reverse complement strand
TTTGCGGGGCGGAACCGGAATCCACTATGCAGGAACTAAAAATTACATTGATTCAGTCAGATCTTCATTGGGAGGATATCGATGCAAATCTGTCGATGTTTGAGGAAAAAATATGGCAAATCGGCAGATCGACCGACGTCATTATCCTTCCTGAGATGTTCACAACCGGGTTTACCATGGCCGCCTCCAGACTTGGGGAGCACATGAATATGAAGACCTTCAAGTGGATGCGCCAAATGGCTGATCAAACGGGTGCCCTGATGCTTGGAAGCTACATAGTCCGGGTTCACGACAAATACTTCAACCGCCTGCTCTGGATGGAACCGGGTGGTAATCACCGTACGTATGACAAGCGCCACCTTTTCAGAATGGCCAACGAACACAAAACCTACTCGCCAGGCGAAAGCATGCTGATCGCAAGCTGGAAAGGATGGAAGATATGTCCGCTTGTCTGCTACGACCTGAGATTTCCCGTATGGAGCCGCAACCGCTGGGATAAGGAAACCGACACGCTGACATATGATGTGGCAATTTATGTCGCCAATTGGCCGACCGCGCGGATTGACGCGTGGGATACGCTGCTCAAAGCGCGCGCGATCGAGAATCTGAGCTATGTCGTCGGGGTCAACAGAATCGGCATTGACGGGACCGGCGTCGAATACAACGGTCGCTCCGCCGTCGTCAGCCCCAAGGGGGAAGCGATATTCACGAACGAGGGGACGGAGGCAATTCATACGGTTGAGCTGAACGCAAATTCCCTACACGCTTTCCGGCATCGCTTTCCCGCCCATCAGGATGCGGATGACTTCACGGTTGAATTTGAATATGAGGAGGATTGACGCCGTAAAGATCTGAAACGGCAACACCTTCACCCGTCCGTACTTCCTGAAAATTTCTAGTTTTGCATCCTTAATCATCTAACCAAACCATGTCCCAGCGAAAGATCTCCCGAGCCCTTGTTTCCGTTTTCTACAAAGACAATCTCGAACCGATAATCCACGCGCTGGGCAAACAAGGTGTGGAGTTCGTTTCTACAGGAGGAACCCAGGATTTTATTGAGAAACTCGGCTATCAGGTAACGCCCGTCGAAAAACTCACAGGCTACCCTTCAATTTTCGGGGGCCGGGTAAAAACATTGCACCCCGCCGTTTTCGGCGGAATTCTCTTTCGGCGTGAGGAACCAGGTGACCTCAATCAGGCGAAAGAATTCAATATCGGCGCGATCGACCTCGTCATTGTTGACCTTTACCCATTTGAAGAAACGGTTGCGAAAGGCGGGACCGACGAAGAGATCATTGAAAAGATCGATATCGGCGGAATCTCATTAATAAGAGCTGCTGCCAAGAACTTCAGCGATGTGCTGATCGTGTCGTCCAGAAAGCAGTACGCGGAATTGCATACGTTGCTTGAGCGAGGCAACGGTAGCACCAGCCTTGCGGACCGCAAACGCTTTGCCGCGATGGCCTTCGACGTTACATCGCATTACGATGCCGCGATTTTCCGATACTTCAACCGGCAACATCAAGTTCAATCACTCAAGGTCAGCTATCAGGAAGGCCGCGTCCTGCGATATGGAGAGAACCCGCATCAAAAGGGCACGTACTACGGTGATCTTGACGGACTATTTGAACAGTTGAACGGAAAGGAACTCTCCTATAATAATCTTGTCGATGTCGACGCCGCAATCCGCCTTGTTGCTGAATTTGATGACGACACGGCGTTCGTCATTATAAAACACACAAATGCCTGCGGTGTGGCCATCGGTGCCGATGTGAAGGAAGCGTATCTGAAAGCGTTTCAGGCTGACACGCTTTCGGCCTTCGGAGGCGTGCTGGCAACCAACAAGACGATTGATCTCCCGGCCGCCGAAGAGATCAACAAGCTATTCTTTGAAATTCTGATTGCGCCGGACTTTTCCCCGGATGCCCTTGAGCTCCTGAGAAGCCGGAAGAATCGTATGATCCTCCGGCAGAGACAAGGTCTTAAGGAGACATCGCAGCTAAAGTCTATTTTGAATGGGGTTATAGAACAGGATCTGGATCTTAAGACAGATTCGCGCGACGACCTTAAGGTAGTGACAAAGAGAGCTCCTTCGGAAAGTGAAATAAGGTCACTGCTATTCGCCAGTAAGATATGCAAGCATACCAAGTCGAACACTATTGTTCTGGCAGTCGAGGGGCAGTTGATTGCCAGCGGAGTCGGTCAAACCTCACGTGTCGACGCGCTCAGGCAGGCAATTGAAAAAGCAGCAGCTTTTGGGTTTAACTTACAAGGCGCGGTCATGGCATCGGACGCTTTCTTTCCTTTCCCGGATTGCGTTGAGATTGCCAACAATCATGGTATCCGTGCCGTTATCCAACCGGGCGGATCGGTCAAAGACCAGGACTCGATCGCCTTTTGCGATGCCCATGGAATGGCCATGGTATTTACAGGTGTAAGACACTTCAAACACTAGCACGGAAGGCTGTCGTTGTCCCAAGAAATCAACGACGAAAGGAAGTGCTTGTCGCCGAAAAGTAATATGGTCGCGTTGCGTCGAACAACGCTCATCATAATCCTCGTGAAGCGCGCGAAATGTTACCTCTCACCTATCGATCAGCCGGCTTGCTATAAATTTTCCAGGCGTTAAAAAACTTACATTTTTCATTATTTTGGTAAATTAAATGCAATTTTGCCGGAGTAAACCTCCGTTCTACACCCCATAATTTTTAGAAAAGTACATGGCATTTTTCGACTTCTTCACCAGCGACATTGCAATCGACCTGGGAACTGCTAACACTCTAATCATTTACAAGGACAAGATCGTGGTGGATGAACCCTCCATCATCGCGATCGACAAGCTTAACAATAAGGTCCTCGCTATAGGAAGGGAAGCCATGCAGATGCATGAGAAAACACACGAAAATATTAAAACCATCCGTCCTCTGAAAGACGGTGTTATTGCAGACTTCCATGCCGCCGAACATATGATACGAGGATTGATCAAAATGATCGATGGCGGCAAAAAGTGGTTTGGCAATAC
>CBKWFZ010000646.1:0-3024 GCA_966673785.1 uncultured bacterium | reverse complement strand
CCTGGATTGTTTCCCTGTGGAATAACCTGGTGTTCATGCTGAGAGCCGCGTGTTCTGAAGTTGACCAATCGTCAACTTTCTTTTCGCATACTTTCGGCAGGCTCTCCTTTTGTACGACCACACTCATCAACGCTCCGTAGTAATTCTTCCGCTTTCGTCGTTCTCCGACGTTTCATTTATTCTCAAAAACTACGCGATTCAAAACCAATCCAGGGCTAATGCCTTTCTATGGAGCTGTTTAATCCTGAATTCATCATTCATTACGGGGGTATTTTCCTGTTACTGCTTATCGTGTTCATCGAAACCGGAGTGTTCTTTGGCTTTTTTCTTCCCGGAGATTCGCTTTTGTTCACAGCCGGACTCCTGACACACACAAAGTACCTTGAGCAACCTGTTACACTGCTTATCGCACTACTGATTCTTGCGACGATAGCCGGAACAACAGTCGGTTACGTTTTCGGTCGTTGGGCGGGTACGTTTATAAATACCGTGCGCGGCAACCTGTTGTTCAAAAAGCAATACCTCGACATTGCCGATTCCTTCTACCGGCAGCATGGGATGTTGTCATTCATTGCCGGGAGGTTCTTTCCCGTTGTTCGCACCTTCATCCCGATACTCGCGGGTATCCTGAAGCTGGACTTTCGCTCTTTTATGATCGCAAATCTCGTTGGCGCAACGGTATGGGTGGTTATCCTGGTGATGGCGGGATACTGGCTCGGAAGCGCCTTTCCTTCAATAATCGATCACCTTGAAGTAGTGATTGTCCTGATGATACTGATTACGACCTTACCAGTCATTTTTTCCATGAAAAAACGGAAGGCTGTATGAAGAGATTAAGCATTACCTTCCTGGTCCTGCTGACCTGTGCCGGTGCGTATGCCGGCGACGGCGTGTGCCATTACATGCAGTCTGAAAGCAACGGGCTCGCATTACATCAAGACTCGTCGTCGGGAACTGATCTGACGTTCAC
The DNA here is from genome assembly GCA_966673785.1 of uncultured bacterium. GTDB lineage: Bacteria > Bacteroidota > Bacteroidia > Cytophagales > Cyclobacteriaceae > Ohtaekwangia. The sequence continues at coordinate 2,054 of CBKWFZ010000646.1, read as the reverse complement.
CATGATGGTCGCCGACATTAGTTCTCCGCCTGAGATTTACTTTCACAACATACCCGGTACAATTGCAAAGCGGAACCACTTGTATTCGCGTGCAACGAATCAGTTATTTGTTTTCATTCGGAACCGTCTTTATGAGGGAGCCGTGGTCCGTGGCAAACGTGACCACCTTGCCGTCACCACCTGGGCTCCTGATATCCCTGTCGCGCTGCGAAGGCTGCTAATCTGAGCGCCATTGAAGGTTGTCGCCTTGATCGTAGAACGCACGTTTTACGGCCGGCATTCTTATGCCCGCATATATTGAAAATCTCAAACACAAAATTACTATGAACGCACAAAATACATACCTCCAGACACGGTGCGACGGCACCGACATTCCCCTGCAACAGTATCCGTTTCATGAATCAGAATCAAGATCCAATTACACGCTATTCGCACTGTTATGTTGAAACACTGGACTGCAAAAAAGACGCTGGCGATGTACCACGAGGACATGCGGGGAAGCCAGCTAAAACGTGTACTGGACAAATGGTCACTAACGGCGCTGGGGATCGGCTGCGTTATCGGTGCCGGCATATTTGTAATGACTGGTCTTGCCGCCAGGGAATTCGCCGGTCCGGCACTAGCCCTGTCCTTTGTTATTGCGGGACTCGGCTGCGCATTCGCCGCGTTGTGTTACGCGGAATTTGCCTCCATTATTCCCGTTGAGGGATCTGCCTATGCGTATTCCTATGCAACCGTCGGTGAGCTGTTCGCATGGATCATTGGTTGGGACCTGATCCTTGAGTACGCGATGTCGTCATCCACCGTCGCCGTTGGATGGTCGGGATACTTCCTCAAACTGCTCGGAATGCTGGACGTGCACATCCCACTCTGGCTCGCCAACGATGCCCACACTGCGCGGGCACTTCTCGAGACGGCTCAGCAAAAAGGAACCCTGTCCGAACTCGGCAGCCACTATTCTTCACTCGAAATACCAAACTGGCTTGGAACTGACATCGCACTTAATCTGCCCGCTGCGTTGATCTGTCTGATGATCACCCTAATCCTACTCCGCGGGATTAAAGAGGCGGCCAATACAAATCTGGCCATGGTTGTGATCAAAGTTGGCGTGGTTCTTTTCGTTATCGGCGCAGGCTCTTTCTTCATCGACACCGATAACTGGACACCCTTCATACCGATGCAATCGCTCAACAGCCACGGCGATATGGCTTTTGGTTATACCGGGATCATGGCGGGGGCGGCGTACGTTTTCTTTGCCTACATCGGATTCGACGCCGTGAGCACACAGGCAGGAGAAGCACGAAACCCATCGAAAGATGTACCGTTTGGACTGATCGTATCGCTTCTTGTGTGCACCGTTCTTTACATACTGGTGTCACTCACGCTCACCGGCATGGTGCGTTATACCGAGATCGATATCACGGCACCTATCGCAGCAGCGTTCGGATTGCACGGCGTAAAATTCGCGGTGTGGCTCGTATCAATTGCAGCGGTGGCAGGACTTACCTCGGTGTTGCTTGTAAATATCCTGGCTCAATCGCGTTTGTTTCTGGCTATGTCCAGGGATGGATTGCTGCCACGAAAGGTATTCGGAGAACTGCATCCGCGATACAGGACGCCTTTCAAAGGTACCCTCGTTACCGGCCTGGTAATAACGTGTGTCGCGGCCGTTGCACCCATCGAAACCATTGCCAAGCTCGTAAATATCGGAACCCTCTTTGCGTTTACGATGGTTTGCATCGCGGTTCTCATCATGAGACACAGGCAGCCCGATCTCCACCGCCCATTCAAGACGCCCTATCTATACGTTATCGCGCCACTCGGTATCATCTTCAATGTGGGGATGATGTTGAGTCTTGAAGTTGAAAACTGGCTGAGACTGTTCATCTGGCTTGGCATCGGCGTTCTGTTCTATCTGGTCTATAGTCAGAAAAACAGCCGACTCCGCCGCATCCTTTAATAAGCACTTTATCTCAATCGTACGAAACAAACTCAAAAAAACATGCTGATACCGGAAATAATCATATTAGGAGGACTGGGCATTCTTGGCCTGG
>CBKWFZ010000645.1:0-3029 GCA_966673785.1 uncultured bacterium | reverse complement strand
GAGTACCCCGAGCGCGAGAAATATTCCAGTGACGGGAAGCCAGTGAAGCAACACGGGTGCAAGAAACAACGCCAGCATGGGACCGGTCTCCTGAATTCCTCTTGTCAGTCCGAGGGCGAAACCGTGTCGCGATTGCTGAAGCGAATATGCGATCGTCGTGATCCGCAACGCGGAAAATGCTAACCCCCATAAAACACGCAGCAGCAACCATAAATATAAACCTGAAGCAAAAGCATACCCCGCGGTTGAAAGTATCGCCAATACAACCGCAGATATCGTTAACACTCTCAGTCCATAGCTGGCAAGCAAATGAACCATCCATGTATTCGATACGATTCGAACAAATCGATTAATGGATAAAAGGATACCAATCCAACCTACGGGGACTTCGGCAGCATCATGATTGACGGGGAGAAACGGGTAAAGAAAGGCATCGCCAAGACCTGCGAAGGCAAGGGACAACGAAGCAAACAGGGATGCTCTGGTTTTCGAACTGGTTTCTTGCATCATCCTACAGGCAACACGATGTGCCCGACGTCTCTTTTGGTTTTGGGCCAGTGCCACAACATGCAGAACCTCCGGCATCCAGGCCGCAGACACCGGTTTCGGGCAAATCCAGTTCAACTTTCATAGCGGCCTCCATATCACCATCGATCGCTGCAACAACAGATCGCACCTGTTCATAGCCAGTGGCCATGAGGAAGGTCGGCGCGCGTCCGTAGCTTTTAGATCCGACGATGTAGAAATCCCTGTCCGGATGACGCAACTCTTTCTCGCCATGTGGACGGACAGTACCGCAACTATGAATATTCGGATCGATCAATTCGGCGATTTCAGCTACGCTTTCCAAAGATGGATCAATGCTCAGCCGCACTTCACGCAGAAAAGAGAAGTCCGGTCTGGATCCGGTATTCGTAATGATCTCTTCAATCCCCGGCAGCGCTAACGTTTCGCCATCCTGAGATCCGACGATTGTAAGGTTACGCTCTTTGTTAATTATCTGCTGAATCTGAAAAGGCGTATAGACATTTACGCGATCCTGATCCCCAATGCACCGCGCGCTTCAAGCGCGTCATCCTCCTGGCCACCATACACATCAGCTACATTCGGTTTCCGAAGCACCCAATGGATCGTTGTCGCCGGATGTTCCTCCTTCAATTTATCCAGTTCAAGAATAGTATTGATTGCTGAGTGACCGCTGCCCACGACCAACACATTTTTGTTTTTGTAACGATGGGTATGCACACCGGCAATGTCGGGGATGCCGTAGAATATCTTGTCCGCATTTTCGAGTTCGCCGATCGCATAGGTGCCGCCCGACCCGATCGGATTGGGACTGTTCCAGGTGCCGGAAGCGTCGATGATCGCTTTCGCTTCATACTGTTTCACATGTTCGCCCTGAAGCACCTGGACTACATATGGTTGTGCTTCGCGCTCACGCGTCTTCATCTTGTCTGTATTTTTCCGGCCAACGGAAATTACGCTGCTGTTCAGGTGGATGTGCGGGGTTATCGACGGAAGGTCGGCGAGCGGTTTGAAGTACCGATCATATAATTCTGCTCCTGTCGGCAGGCCTTCGTCATCGGGGCTTTCCCAGCCGGTTTGCTGCAACAACAAACGCGCAGCTTTGTCGATATTATAACGCCAGGGTGAAAAGATGCGGATGTGTTTCCATGAAAGGATATTGGCTGCAACCGAATTACCTGCCTCGAAGAGCAAAAAGGGTTGCGTTCTCTTTGCGAGGTGGGCTGCAGCAGCCAGTCCTGTAGGGCCAGCTCCAATGATGGCTACCGGAAGATCGTTTTTTGCACGCATCGTCATTATTGCTTTTTGTCTTTAAGACGATGGACTTTTCAAATGATGCAGGGCTTTGGAAAAAAGGAGGCCGTAGTTAAAAGAACCGAGGTCAGTTCAGTTCTCAATCAGATCGTGCGAGGGCAAAAAAAACAGGACAAACTGACTTAATCCAATTTGTCCTGTGAAGTCGGGGTACCAGGATTCGAACCTGGGACCCTCCCGCTAAGGCGGGATGCGCTAACGTTGATCATCCAAGAATCGTCTGATGCCCCGCTTCTTGATTTTTCTCTCCAATTTGACGGCTAGACTTCGAGAGGTAACTGTTTTTACGTAGACAATTTCCCACGGGACTCCTTTTCGGGTATAGTTACTTTGGCCGGAGTTGTGCCGACGAATTCGATCGGCCAGATCACTTGTGCTGCCAGCATAATAGGAATCAAGCTTCTCGCTATAAAGAATGTACACGTAGAACATTAGACAATAATTAGGCACAACGGAAAAACACCAATGGCGGGGGAATCGTAAGTCCCGGTACCAGGTCTCAAGCCTGACACTCTCCCGCGAAACGCGGGCTGCGCTCATAGTCACGCCATAAGCGATAAAAGCAAAACGAGAAAAGCCTCACGAAAACGCGAGGCCTTTCTTAAAGTCGGGATGACTGGATTCGAACCAGCGACCTCTACGTCCCGAACGTAGCGCACTACCGGGCTGTGCTACATCCCGTAAAAACGGCTGCAAATTAAATAAGATTTGAACGGAATCGGAATATGGGTGTTCATAAAAGATGAACAAATTTGCGGGCGTTTTGCAATAGTTTACGCGCGTCTTTTATATTTGCACTTCCTTTTTCGAAAAGGGCGAATTTACGCCGGAATCACATCCATGACATTGAACTGTTAGGCAGTTTTCTGGATTTAATGGAGAGGTGGGTGAGTGGCTTAAACCAGCAGTTTGCTAAACTGCGGTACTGGGCAACCGGTACCGGGGGTTCGAATCCCCCCCTCTCCGCATCAAAGGTTGTCCGCTGTATTCAGCAATATCACGCTCCGTTTCGGCGTAAATGGGATAGTGATCGAGCAAAGATCGAAAATGGTCCGCTGGCTCAACTGGAAGTGCTCCGCTTTAGGGCGGGTCCTGGTTGACAAGCGATAAGAAATGGTCCGCTAGCTCAATTGGATAGAGCAACTGCCTTCTAAGCAGTAGGTTCCGTGTTCGAGTCCCGGGCGGATCAC
>CBKWFZ010000644.1:0-3042 GCA_966673785.1 uncultured bacterium | reverse complement strand
GTTCTGCGCTTCGTTATACTTGTTTACAGCCTCAAGGTATTCCTGCTGCGCCAGCTCAACTTCTTTCTGGATTGCTTCGAGCGCCGCCTCTTTGGTTGCGAATCCCGACACGGCATATTTAAGACTGCCGATCTTGTTTTCGATGGCTGCAAGGTTCGTGCGTTCAACCTTCAAGTCAATTTCCGCGTCCTTCAGGCGCGACTGTAGGTCCGGCAGGCTTGCCGCCAGATCCGGGGTTGTTGTCACCTGCGTATTGCGCTCCATTTGAAGCCGGAGCTGCTCCCTCATGGCGGCGAGCGAGTCCGCAAGAGCACGATTTGACGACCCACTGGTTATATAGCGCTCGTTCAAACGCGCGATCCGCTCACGAAGTTCGATGATCTTCTGGTTGTTGACAGTCTGCTGACCGCCGCCCGATCCGGCGCTCCGGATGTCGTCATTGAGTCGCTGAATGGTAAGCTCGAGCTTTTGAATTCTGCTGCGAGCGTCATCACGCGAACGCTCCAGTTCCTGTATCTGGCCAAGCTTGGCTTCGCTGTCGCGGTTGATATCCACCAGGCCGTTACTTGACTTGAACACCTTTTGCGTCTCTGTCTTTTCATCATACGCAGCCTTCTTTTGATCCATTAGCTCCTTCAGAAATTCGACAGACTGTCCGGTGCGTTCCGATTTGAGTGAATTGTAATATTTTATAAACTCGTCAGCGTAGGAGTTTGCACCCAGCGCTGATACCATCGGATCGTCGGAAAGATATTCAACAAGTACGTTGTCGGTATTCTGCACCCGTGAGATATTGATCGATTCAAGAACATGCGGGTAACTGTAGCGGTATGCGGTCAGGAATTTTCTAACCAGATTGTAATGCTCGTCGGAGGTTGAAAGGGGCGAGAACGCTGCCAGTTTCTGGTTCAGGAATTTGATTACCGTTTCCGTTTCTTCCGGTGTCGGGTAAAAATTCTCAGGTTTCCGGAACGGTGTTTCGGACTCCAGGTCGTGGAGTAAAAGCCGGAAAGCAACCAGATTCATCGGTATAGCGGTTCTCATGGTGCTCAGGAGATTACTGAATTTCACGTCCGCGTCCCGGATATTGAATTTTTCATCTGTTATTGAGACCACATCATTCTGGGTAAAGCCTGTGGAAATCTGGCTTGTTGCGCGATACATCTCAACGGTGTCCATTGTAAAAACGAAGGCAGCAACAGCCGCCAGCAATGGAATGGAAATCAAGATCCATTTCTTTCGCCACAAAACTTTTGCGAGCAATAACAAATCCATTGTAAAAATTTATTTAACCTCTAAAATTAAGTATTTTTTGCCTTTATTACCGTACGGTTGCTGAAATGCCTGAAAAACAGTTGTAAGACTCAGAGCCAAATCCCGGAATTCTTTCCACTTCATTAACGAAATCCCATGCATTTATTATAAAATCTAAAGCCAACGATAGTTACGTGATCCAATTGATTAACTACAACCGAAAAATCATACTGGTCAACGTCGCGACTTTCGTCGTTCTGGCGTTAATTGTCGAAGGCCTGATCTATCTTGGTCTTCGAAACCCGTCGATCATACCCGATCCAGTCTTACCCGTTTTCAGGCGTTATTACCAGTACAGCGACCGCCAGATCATCCAGGTATCGTCCTGCGGCAGGTATGATCGCGAGCTGTTCTACCTGCTCAAACCCGGATCCTGCCTGTTCGAAAACAGAGAGTTTCAGGTTATTAACGAAATCAACAGCTTCGGACTGCGTGATGACGAAGCATCGCTGACATCTCCCGAAATCGTTGTTCTTGGCGATTCGTATGCCCTGGGCTGGGGTGTCGCCGGCAAAGACGCGTTTCCCAGCATTCTGGAAGGGATCACCAATCGAAAAGTTCTCAACGCAGGTATGTCATCCTTCGGCACCGCCAGGGAAATGATCCTGCTTGACCGACTCCCAACTGATAAGACGGAAATCTACGTTATTCAGTTTCATTCCAATGACCATTCTGAAAATGAACAGTTTGTCGCAAACGATTTCTCCCTCCCGATAAGGACGGAGTCAGCGTATGACAGCCTGGCCTCTGCAATCCAACACCGCCAGCGGTACTTTTTGTTCAAACATCTCTACGGTATTTCAAAAAATCTCGGGCAACAGCTTTTTTCCGGGCTCCGCGGAGAAAAAGGCCGGGCAACCGCCGCAGAAGAGGCTGAACTTTTTCTGAAGGTACTCTCAACCCGGCGCGACAAGTTTGAAAACAAGCAGATTTTTGCGTTTAAGACCGACGATTTTGATAAGTTGGAGGATAATTTCGCGGATGCCGTCGATTCGCTGGCACGCAAAAACGAGTATGGATGGCTAAATATTACAACTGTCAGAATAAATGGTCTGCTTAATGATGGCGACTACTTTACTTTGGACGATCACATTAATGCGTCAGGCCACCGGAAGTTAGCCAAAGTCATTCACGAAAAAATTTTAAACCCTTAACCAGTCTACCCATCCCAGTATGAAAATCTTAGGTATTTCAGCGTTTTATCACGACTCAGCCGCTGCCATAATCGAAGATGGTGAAATCATCGCCGCAGCTCAGGAGGAACGATTTACACGCAAGAAACATGATCCGGGATTTCCGGCACACGCGGTACGATTTTGCCTGGAGTATGGGGGAGTATCCATTGACCAGCTTGATGCAATTGCCTTCTATGATAAGCCCCTGTTAAAGTTCGAACGCCTTCTCGAAACCTACTACGCATTCGTACCCAAAGGCCTCTCAAGTTTTATCACGGCTATCCCGGTTTGGCTGAAGGAAAAAATGTTCCTCAAGCGATTGATTTACGAGGAGCTTGAAAAGATTCAGCCCTTCGACAAGCGGAAGTTAAAGCTCCTGTTTCCTGAGCACCATTTATCACACGCCGCGAGCGCGTACTACTCTTCCCCTTTTGAAGAGGCTGCAATCCTCACGGTTGACGGCGTCGGTGAATGGGCAACCGCATCGATCTGTCACGGTCAGGGAAACAATATCAAGATCCTGAAGGAGTTGAAGTTTCCTCATTCACTGGGA
>CBKWFZ010000643.1:0-3060 GCA_966673785.1 uncultured bacterium | reverse complement strand
TCAAGCTCGGCATTCCTCACACCAAGTTTCCTGTTCTGTTCATAGATCACATCCTGCGCCTGGGAAAGCTTGCTGTTCACACGTTTCAATGCGCGGTACGCGACGATCAGTCCGATGACAATCACCACTGCAAGCACGGCAATAACCATTGCGGACATGTACAACCGCTTTTGCTGAGCGATAGTTACCTTGTGGGATGCAATCGTAGCGATGTTAATCCGCTGTTCGTAGTCAGCCGTACTTCGCGCAAGCGTATGCATAATATCTTCGTTATACATCGCGTCTTTCAGAGCCATGTATTGATTAACGTACTTCGAATACTTGTGAAAGTCTTCCCGCGATTGGTAGATATCCGCAAGCACCTGACTTGCGCGCATGAGTGATTCCCTGAATTCACCTTTTGCCGCAATCGACTCCGCCTTTTCAAGCTCCGCGATGGCGCCATCGTAGTTATTTTTCTCCTTGTAAATCCTTCCGAGCCAGTAGTGTGCGTCAGCTTCAAATCGCGGGTTATCGTAACCTCTCGCGTTGCTTAGAGCCTTTCTGAAATGTTCTTCCGCAAGCGTGTGGTTATTGAGATTGAAGTGTGCGATTCCCGATCCCATATTAGCGTTCACCGGGACTGATGGTCCGCAATTTCCGTTACACTCAGCCAGTGCCTGTTTAAACCTTTCAAGTGCCTGCGCATGCTCGCCAAGTGCATTGTGACAGTCACCGATGTTGTTCAACAGGACACCGATGTCGTACCGGTCTGTCGTTAACTGAATCTCCAGCGCCTTTTCATAATATGATTTGGCTTCTTTGAAATTTTTCATCTTACTGAAAAGCAAGCCAAGGTTGTTCAGCGTGAAGCCTTGATTTTCGATATCTCCATCTTCTTCGGTCATTGCAAGAACACGGAAATGTACCTTCAGCGCTTCGTCATATTCCCCAACGAACGTATAGGCATTTCCAAGGTTGATAAGGATGAGTTTGATATCATGATTGAGCTGATGGCGTTCCGCGACCGGAAGGACCCCTTCGAGAACCTCTATCGACTCAAGCCGGTTATCCTGGCGCGCAAGGATTTGCCCGAGTACTCTTCCCCCTTCAACGATTCGCAGGGTATCACCATCTTCCACGGCGAGTTCGTACGCCTCACTTGCAGCCGCGTACGCAGTAGCAATGTCAGTATGCACCGTTGCCCTTACCTTATTTATCAGGGTCTCGAATCTGTCAATGCCTTTTTTCTCTGCAAGGACACCTTCGAGGGAATCCAATTTTCGGCTTTGTGCATTAACATCAATAACCAACAGCGTCGCGATAAAAACGAGGAGCAACGCCTTGCTGAAAAAATTAAAGTACTCGGGTAAGTAATCCCAACGCTGAAATCCGTAACGCATGTTCATGTCTTTGATCTTGGCAGAAAGTTTTTTCAACAACTAAAAATTAAACACTATGAAAAAGTTAATCTACATCGTTCTGTTTGCCATGGCAAGCTCACTGGCTGTTACATCATGCACTGAAGAAGTGGTTCAGCCCACTCAGAATGACAATGGAGGAAGCGGCGATGGTCAGGGAGGGAAAATCTAACACCTTCGACGCGTACATCCGTTACACGTGACGCGGCTGGTATCGTTTCAGCGCGTCAAAAAAACTGCTGGTTTAACACCAGTAGTTTTTTTTTGTTTTCAATTCACGACGTCAACCAACTGTTGAATCCCTAAAGATACGTTATTTAAACATTCAAGTGATTAGGTTCACCTGAATTGCATAATCCGTTGCCTTTCGTTGACGTTTATCCTCCAACATTACAAAAGGAAACTACCGGATTTATAAGGTACGATCATACCTGATAATTATGGTTCATACTGTCTTTGCCGCGTCAACCGGCGGCGCAAAAATCAACGCATCCGGCGACGATGGCCGTCCAGGTTCCGAAGCCCTCCGCACCCTGTCGATGCCTGGTCCGGAAGTCTGGCCACAATCAACTCCATTTTTCACCAATAATGAACGCATGCATGCTCAATTTCGGCACGGATTTTTTCAGTTTTCAGGTATGGAACATTCTCAAAATCGATCCGGCGATTGTCTCCGGCATTGTTTCTACCAGTATCCGTACATGATGGTCTGCAGAACGGCTCACTTTGGAATCAAAAATTTTGCTGTTAATATTGGCTTTTTGACTCGCTTGCTCGACTAATATCCCCAATGAAAGGAAAAGTTCTCGTCACCGGTGCGGCCGGCTTTATCGGAATGCACACGGTTCTTCGGCTAATTCGCGAAGGTTTTGAAGTCGTCGGCCTCGACAACATCAACGATTACTATGCAGTACAACTCAAAATTGACCGCCTGAAGGAAAGCGGAATCCTTTCCCCCGGACCGAAGATGGCAACTTCATCTAAACACCCGGGCTATCGCTTTGTAAAGATGGACCTTAGTGACCGGGCAGGCATTCTCCATCTTTTCGGTAACGAAAGGTTCGATTATGTCATCAACCTCGCGGCACAGGCCGGCGTACGCTACTCGCTGGAGAACCCTTATGTTTATACGGAAAGTAATGTGACGGGATTTCTGCACGTGCTCGAAGGCTGCCGTCAGACAGGCGTCAAACATCTCGTTTACGCAAGCACTTCAAGTGTCTACGGACTCAATACCAATACTCCCTTTCCCGAAGAATCGCCAACGGAACATCCCATGTCGTTGTATGCGGCGACGAAAAAAGCGAACGAGATGATGGCTCACAGCTACAGTCACCTGTACCGTCTCCCTACCACGGGACTCCGCTTCTTCACCGTCTACGGTCCCTGGGGCCGGCCCGATATGGCGTTGTTTCTCTTCACCGATGCGATCATCAACAACAAACCGATCAAGGTATTCAACGGCGGCGACATGCTGCGCGACTTCACATTTGTAGATGATATTGTTGAAGGCGTAGTTGCATGTATGATGAAACCCGCCGAACCCGATCCGGAATGGAATGGCCTGAATCCTTCGATACCGACGTCATCCGCACCATACAGGATCTTCAACATCGGAAACTCGCACGCGGTACGGCTTACAGAGTACATTGAGGAAATC
>CBKWFZ010000642.1:0-3061 GCA_966673785.1 uncultured bacterium | reverse complement strand
CGCCGCCAAGTATTTTATCCCCGTGCTGATCGCGCTTGATCTCTTTTCCGGGGTAACCGGTATTTCAATTTTTGGCGGTGGCATCGCGCATTTTGCCCACGTCGGAGGTGCGCTTATCGGGTTTCTGCTGATGCTCTACTGGAAAAGCCGGTCTACACCGCAAAATATGACGTGACCTGATAGTCGCGGAATCATGCAGCTGTCATTTGCGTCAAAAGGATTAATCCCTATCTTAAAAGCCAATAATGATTTGCCATGAAAAGACGAAACTTCATCCGTAATACATCTGCTGCGCTGGCGGGTGGATTAGCATTTGCTCCCAACATTCTCCGCGGTGGCCTTATGCAGAATGACCGAATACAAATTGGTGTCATCGGGTGCAAAGGTATGGGGTGGGCTAACACGCATTCGTTGCTGAAAATGGAGGACATTGATGTGGTGGCCATCTGCGATGTGGACCAATCTGTGATCGATAACCGGCTCGCTGACTATGCGAAGCTCCGGCCAAACAAACCCCAGGTCTATAAGGACTATCGCGAGCTGCTCAACAACCGTAACGTTGATGCGGTTGTCATCGGTACACCTGATCACTGGCATTGCCGGATGATGGTTGATGCAGTTCAGGCTGGTAAACACGTGTATGTCGAGAAGCCAATTGCGAACTCCATCCATGAAAGTAATCTTATGGTTGCCGCTCAGGAGAAGACCGGAAAAGTTGTCCAGGCCGGCCAATGGCAGCGAAGCGGTCCGCACTACCGGAAAGCGATTGAGATCGTTCGCTCTGGTGTGCTGGGAAAGATACGGCTTGTCAAGGTCTGGGCATATCAGGGTTGGATGAAACCGGTACCCGTTCTTCCCGATGGCACACCGCCGCAAGGTGTCGACTACGCGATGTGGCTCGGTCCCGCGCCGAAACGGCCCTTTAACCCCAATCGTTTTCATTTTAATTTCCGGTGGTTTTGGGACTACGCCGGCGGTCTCATGACTGACTGGGGTGTTCATGAGATAGACATCGCGTTGTATGCGATGGAGGAACTTGCCCCCGTGTCGGTTATGGCAACAGGAGGGAAGCTGGCCTATCCGGATGATGCGTCGGAAACACCGGACACGTTGCAAGCCATCTATCAGTATAAGAATTTCAATATGCTGTGGGAACATGCCACAGGTATAAATTCCGGTCCTTATAACCGCTCCGAGGGAATCGCATTCATCGGAAACAACGGTACCCTTATTGTGAACAGAGGTGGGTATGAGGTCATTGAAGAACGGGAAGCACAGGGGTACTCTGCCTCAGGCAAACCAAAGATGGAACCGATCGAAAAGTACCAGAAACCGAATGAACTGAATTACCTTGATCTTCACACGGAGAACTTTATTGCCGCGGTGAAAAAGAATGACCAGAGTATGTTGAACACACCCATCCGCTCGGGCAGTGCGGCTGCGATCAATGCGCAGATGGGAAATATCGCATACCGTACCGGAACAAAAGTATTCTGGGATTCCGGAAAAGGTGAGTTCAGGAACAACAAGGATGCTAACCAGCTTATCTCGGCGGCTTATCACAACGGATGGAAAGTGCCGACGCTCTAGAGGCGAACTCAGAATACGAACCGGTAGGTATATTTGATCAGGAAGATGTTATACGCCTTGTCGTCGAAGTCGAGTGAATAACGACGGTGACCGGGGTCGTCCTTGTAAAAGGCGCCGTTCCGTTCCTGAGTCCAGACCAGGAAAAGCGTCGAGCCGGGTATGTATTCCCACCGGATCACAAGGTTCGAGCGAAACTGTCCGAAGTTGAAATCTGGGTTTGAAAATCCATAGTCGCGCGTTCCGTTGCTGTCCTCGTCAACATGGTATCCGGCATCGTCGAACGCGAGATGCTGCGCGGGCAACATATGGTACCGCTGCTTATAGGATTCAGCACGGGCATTGGTGATCGCCTTGTAATTACTGTATTGTCCGGCCGAACCAAAAGGTTGTCCCCAATACTGGATGGAAAGATTGGGTGTCACCATGTACGTCATGCGCATCGCGATTCGCGCTACCGTTTGATCGATCTCTCCGACCACATAGTGGTTACTTCCACCTTCATCGGTAGTTGTCACCCATTGCATCTGGTTGTTGTTGTGAGTTACGCTTGCAGATACGCGAATGTTGAGCGCGTTCACAGGTTGAAATACGAGATCGAGTCCGTAGTCCCGCGTTCGCGAATACCGTTCGTCGCCGAAGAAATGCTCCGTGTAAAATTCTCCGAAGAATTTCTTGCGCGTATCGGATCGGATATAGCCCCAAAGATATTTTCCTCCGGGGTAACGAATGGCGGGACCGCCGCGAAGGTCCGCGTTGGATACAGTCAGGCGTTGCCAGGTAACACCACCACCTGTTGACCAGAAGTTGGTGAACTGACTGTGGGCATTAACGTTATAACCAGCACCGGTTAAACGCCCGCCAAAATCATAGTCACGCCATTGGTTGATGTTGTATCGCTGGTTCCTCGAAATGCCTCGCGATTGGAGAATCCGATATTGCATCCAGAACCATTGGTTGATGTTGTCGGTCTGGGCAAGAAAGCCGATGTCGTTCAGTTCAAACTCGGGTGACTGCCACATGACGCCGAGGTCTGTTACGAGGTTCCCACTCTTTTTGCCAATCATCAATTGCCCAGCCGTGCCAGTGAGGGATCTGCGATCGGGATCGAATTTAGTATGATGATTATCGGGACGTTGAAAATATCGTTCGGAGGCAAGCTGGGTGTTCCGGATCGCTTCGGCTGATCCACGCACATGGCTGAACGCAGAACGCGCACTGAGATAATACGTCCTTTTCTTCCAGTGATGGAGCAGGTCTCCGCCTCCCGTATACGCGGAGGTATGGAGCCCGGCGAATTGCTTCTCATCGATCTTGCGGTTTACCGCCGTGAAGATCACGCCTGCAACGGTGTTGCCTTTGTTAATGTCCTGCTGCGCACGCATCACCAGGTAATTAGTAAGCGGTTCCGTCGCGGACCGTCGCTTGTGACCAAGGCTGTCGATTTCCGCATACTCCTTCTCGGTGATACTTT
>CBKWFZ010000641.1:0-3064 GCA_966673785.1 uncultured bacterium | reverse complement strand
CTCATACACCGCGCATAAACTGTTCAGTCATTTCGCGTTTGCCGCTCATACTTGCCTCGATCCAGTCCTGCCAATCGTAATTCGTGGCGTTTAAAACCAAAGATGTCTCTCAGAGATCCATCTCAGGGTGGCCGTGCAGGCATACCCTTCGTCTAATAAAAATGGATCCCTGAAGATTGAAAAATTGCCGTATCGTTCAACGGCAGCCTCGTTTCGTCCCGCGTACTCCTGACCATATAAATCTGGAGGGGAATAGCCGCACAGGGAGGGTTACCGAAAGCTATAAGTCCAAGAGTTTATTTATAACGCGCGTGGATCCCTTCAGGGAATTAAAGGGTGCGCGGCTGTGAAACTATTGTTCGTCATCATCCTCATAACGGCTGCATTGTGTGTGCACATTTGGCCACCCGCACCCCTTACCCCCGTAGGGGGAACAGCCGCACAGGAATCCTGTGATTACCCAATGGAAATAATTGGAAGGTCGGTCCGTTTCACAACAATACATATCCGACGACACTGACAATAACAGAGGCAATTATCACCGGAATCAGGTTCAGCCGCAGAATCTGTTTGTAGTCAGCGACTCCAGCCACCGCGGCGGCGGCGATAATGTTAAAAAGACAAACCGCATTTCCAAGCGATGCCCCTGCCAGTTGCAAGGCGAGGATAACCGGGGACGATAGTTGCAAGGATTCTGCAGCGGCCAGTTGCGTAGATCCGAAGATCAAATTTGAAACGGTTGTACTGCCGGAGATAAATGCACCGACGATCCCCAGCAAAGGACTAACAAGCGGATAGGCGTCGCCGGCCCCGACGAATACGGCAGCGGTCAGTTCAACCATGGTCGAAGCATCGCCATCGGCAGTAAGCATGAGTTGCGTGATGATCAACGAGGGAAACAGAATTACAAACACTGCGACAGTCCGGTTGACAACCGGCTTCAAATCGATCGTGAAATCTTTTGCCCTGTAGAGGGCGTACATTGCCGCGCCGAGAAATGGAATGAGTGGTGAGCGAAAAGGCTGAAGCGAAGCCGCGACGTCGGTCCCGAAAATTTCGTTAAAGATGATCTCGAACGCAAGCAACTCCGAAAATGCAGGAAACAATTTAGGCAATAGCAACAACCCGATAAGCAGCCAGTACGGAATCCAGGGTCCCCAAACCAAATTCCGGTTTTGAAACAGAAACGCGAACGCAACGAATGCGAGGATCAACGACGCCAGCAAACCTGTAAGCTCATGTGCGAATCCACTCAGGAGGACGAAGGAAACCATAATGATAATCAACAACACCCATCCCATGCGCGAATATTCAGCCTGCTGACCTCTCCGCATGATGCGCTGTATAAAGATCATGATGAACAACGACGACAACGCTAAGGACAGCGCCGCAACCTGATAGATTTGCGTGACTTCGTCCTCACTGAGTTTAAGTGGTCCCAGTAAACCTGCAGCCACGGGTGTCCCGATCGCGCCGCTCATAGCGAATAAACCATCAATCAGAAGTACGACCGCGATGGACACCACCGCGTCGTACCCCAGCGATATTAAGAGCAGAGGCACTATTGCTCCGGGTGTCCCAAAACCAGCAACGCTCTCGAAGAACGCGGTCAGAAAAAAAGCCAGAAAGTAAAATCGAAATGTTCGTTCAGAATGGATTCTCTGAAGAGACTCGCCGATTTCCCGGATGAATCCTTTCTGCTCCATGACATGGTATAAGAACACCGCGCCAAAAATGATCATCATGATATTGATGGTTCCAACCAGCGCGCTAAGCGTTACAGCCAGAAAGGAAACTATCGAGTTGCCAAACCAAAAGAACAGGATGGCAGTGACAAAAAAACCAGTGAAGATACCTGCCCGGACACCACGAAAGAGACTTACCACCAAAAGGGTTACGATAGGGAGAAAGGCTGCCGCAGTTGCAATTTCTTTCAAAGCGTGCAATCAGGATTGGAACCTTACACTTTTATCTTATACCTGCCGTCCGCGCGACGTTTTACCTTTTTTGTCTTGACCACGCATTCAATGTTCACGGGTCCGTAGATGTGAGGAAACTCCTGACCGCGGGATGACATTTCGTATTCGACATCCGCGTCAAGGCGGTCCGGGTTGATATACAGGATAAGAATGTCGTCGTTATTTGCGAAATAAAGATTTGCAGTTTCTTCCAGCTGCGCCTCCGTCGAACAATGGATGAACCCTTCACTATGGAGTGAGGGATGTACATAAAGTCCGTTCGACTGCGCCTGCTCCCAGTGATTCTGGTCTGCGATATGATAAATTAGTGTCATTAAGAGGATTTGATCCCTCGTCAAGATAAGGAAACAAAACTAATTGGTCGAATATCTTTCCTTCCTGCTCGCTTCCAGCTTCTTTTCTTCCCTGACGCGCTTTCCAAAGGTGTACCGGAGCCGTTCAAAAAAACCCTCTCTTTCCTTAATGGAGACGAAGTCCTTCCGGTACGCGGCCGTGGTATCGATCGCGGGGAGCTCAAAGTTTTCCGGGTCGATCTTACTGAAAACCAATGGGATAACCTCAACTCCAGGGGTGTGCTTCTGGACAAACCCGCGTAACATTACGGCCTGGAACGGATCGGTTGCCAGTGCCACACTTTCGAACCCCAGCCCCTCGGCCATCTTCAGTGAATAATAAACGTTCTCGGTACTGTGCTCGGCCTCGGTCTCGGAGAACGTTTTGCTGGACGGGATTCCCATCGAGTCGGCCATCGACTTCATGGCAATACTTTCAACAAACGGTGTATAGACGGCGCCTCCGGAAAAGATCACATGGCGCGCGATGCCTTCATCATACAGATGCTTTGCCCACAGCATGCGTAACTCCATGATCGATGAGGTGTTCTCCTTGTCGTAGGGAAGTCCGGGTACGATGATCGCGTCAAACGGTTTCATCGCCTGCGCCCGTTCATACGATTTGCGTGCATAACGGGAAAAGGTACAGCCTGCAGCCAACGTGATGCATACTGTGGCGATGATTAGTCGTGTAATGGCTGATCGTATCTGAAGCTTCATGGCAATGAAAACACCCTCCGTTCATTTTTGTTT
>CBKWFZ010000640.1:0-3071 GCA_966673785.1 uncultured bacterium | reverse complement strand
TGAAACCGGCGCGGCTCAAAATGAACAGGTTCTCCATCAAAAGTCCTGACGTTGAATTTTTTAATGATCAGCACCGAGACCATGCCGACGATCACCGCGGATCCAATGACGCCGAACATGTGAAATGACTGGAGTCTGAACATTTCCTGTATCCGGAACCAGGATATCACTTCCGATTTTACTAAAAGTATTCCGAAGATGATGCCCGCCAGGAGGAAGCGGAAATAAAACCCGATAGAATTTCCGCTGTCCGGCTGTTGCATTCTATTACTCACCTCAAAGTCGGTATGTTTCAATTTCTGATCAGTCATGTGTGTTCAGATTTACCAGGAGAGAACGATGGGGAGAATTAGATTAGCGCAAAAGAAACCGCCTGCCATAAAACATGCCGTCGCAATGATGGACGCGGGTTGAAGCATGGAAATACCGGTGATGGAATGACCGGAGGTGCAGCCACCGGCGTAACGGGTTCCAAACCCCACAAGGATTCCTCCGACGACGATAAGGACAAAACCTTTCATGGAGAACAACACGTCAAAATTGAACAGATCCTGAGGAACAAGTGCAGAAAAGTCCTGAACTCCGTGTGCGAGCAATTCTTCCTTCAAACCGGCGTCGATAGCTACTTCATCGGACCCACCAAGAAAAAGAGCGGTAAAGACACTACCTGCCAGTATTCCACCGACAAAAAACAGATTCCATAGCTCGGCCCGCCAGTTATATTGAAAAAAAGGAATGCGGGCCGGAATACACATCGCGCATAAATGCCGCAGCGACGATGAAATCCCAAAAGTCTTATTTCCCAACAGTAACAACGCGGGTACCGTGAGACCAATCAGAGGGCCGGCAACATACCAGGGCCACGGCTGTGAAAGTTTATCGATTAGCTCATTCATACCAGCAAAAATAATTGCAGATTTTAAAGTGCGCGCGAACGGCGCCGTGTTTTAATAATGTTTCATATGGTCGATCGCGCGAAAAAGAAGTTCGTCATTCACCGGCATTAGCATTCCGTATTTTACGGATTGAAACGCGAGCGTGTGACGTTCGATCACGATGCCATGTTTTTCAACCAGTTGGTTGTCGCGGTAAATGCGGAGCGTGCTGCTCGCGTTATGCGTAATTTTCCTCCCATAGACGAATTCCCAGGCGCTGACTTCCCTGAGCACGTCACTATCAGTCGTCCAGAAACGTCGTGAAGTCATCTTCCGACCAGCGTCAATATCGAGAAGATCCTCACCCGAGATGCGGATTTCAACTTTCCATTCGTGTTCGGATGGGTCGATATATGCAAAAGGACGAATAACGTCGCCCTTTTTTAACTTGGTTTCGTCAATATGGAGTGGGCTGTTTTTTTCGTGCGATACACTCTGTTCCCTCGAACATCCAATCAACTGGAGAACAAGTACCGCCAAAACGAATGGCATCACACGCTGGGACTTCACGGGATACAAAGGGCTGAATTGACTAAGGTACGCAGATTATGGAATAAAACGGCCTTTAGTCACAAATAATTGAATTAAACATGATTATTCGTTTCAGGTTGGATCATCACCCCTTATTTTCAGGTACCTTAAACCGACCTATGAGAACTCCCTATGTATTAATGGTCGAAAATGACGAAGACGACCAGTATATCACCCGCCAATATTTCAACGAACATTCGGTTGACACCAAAATATTCAGCGATGGAGCCGAAATGATGCGGCATCTCCGGGAATGTGCGATCACAAAAGAGCCACTACCGGCGGTGATCCTGCTCGACTATCATTTGCTGCCAGCCACGGCGGTGGACATAATAAGTTTAGTCCGGCGCTCTGCTGCATTTGCCCACATTCCGATAGTCGTATTAAGCGGTACGAAATCCGCCGATATCGTCAGGGAATGCTATCGCAGCGGTGCGAATTCATTTATTCAAAAGCCATCTACGGTCGAGGAAATCGACCGGAAAATATCCAGCTTTCTCGGCTATTGGCTACACACCGTAGAACTTGCGTCCTGATGCGGTTGCCTGCTTGGAACGGCGGCGCGGTCGGGTGGTATCATATTTTAAAACTCAATCATTTTAAACCGGAGTTCACCAGATATACTTATGGATTCACTTTTTGGAGCTGAAAAAATTTCTTTTGAAAACGCAGGTGAACTTGGCAGCAGCGCTCCCAACATTATTATCTGGGCAGCGCCCGTCATGTTCGCGTTCGTTCTCCTTGAGTATCTCATTTCGCGAAAACAGCATAAGGAGTATTACGAAAATAAAGAAACGATCGGCTCGATCTTCGTCGGCATCGGCAACGTGATGATCGGAGCTGCAATAAAGCTTCTGTTGTTCTACGGGATGATCTGGGTTTATAACCAGATTCCCTGGCGCCTGGAACTGAACTGGTGGACCTTTCTTCCCTGCTACATTCTGTTTGACCTGTGCAGCTACTGGGCTCATCGCGTATCGCATCATCAACGCTTTTGGTGGGCTACGCACGTCGCGCATCATTCCGGCGAGTACTACAACCTGACCGTGTCCTTCAGACTAAGCTGGGTGCAGTATATCAAACTGATCTTTTTCATGCCGGTATCATTCCTCGGATTTCATCCGGTCATCATATTCGTTGTGAATCAGATCGCGGTGCTTTTCCAGTTTTGGGTCCACACGGAGTATATCCGTAAACTGCATCCGGCGATTGAATACATTTTCGCAACACCGTCGAACCATCGCGTTCATCACGGATCGCAGGAGAAGTACATAAACAAAAATTTTGGGGCAACTTTTATAATCTGGGACCGGATGTTTGGCACGTATCAGCCGGAAGAGGAACAAGCGATCTATGGCATTACGACCAACATCAAGAATAAAGCAAACCCGTTTCATATAAATTTTCACGAGTATGCCGACATGTTTCGTGACGTAAAGAACGCGAAAGGTTTCCGAAAGAAACTCTTTTATCTGTTCGGCGACCCTATTGATATCGCTATCGAGAAGAAAAAGATGGCAGAAACAGAACCACACGTGGCTCATGAACGATCCATTGAATCCCCAAATGCCGTGGACCTCGAACCCGAAGTGGAAAAAAAGAGTG
>CBKWFZ010000639.1:0-3073 GCA_966673785.1 uncultured bacterium | reverse complement strand
GGGCAGCCTCCCATGCGTTGGCATTATCCCGAAACTGTTGAATGAATTCCTGATAGTCTGCGAGCAGGCCCCGAACAGAATCCTGGTTTACAGGAAACGAGCTTTTGATCTGGGCCTCACGTGTCTTCAGCAATCCAAGTGCTGCCAGAAACCGATTTTGGGAGTTTGGGAATTCCCGAATTACGTAGCGGTAGATCTTCGACGCGTTAATGAAATCGTCATTATCCAAGGCAACCTTCGCAACCTCCATGCATTTTTCCCCGTCCCTGTTGTATCGTTTGTCATAGGCCCTCGCCTGGATAAACGACGCGTAAAAGTTCTTTTGCTGTAAGGTTACCCAAATCAGTAAATCGGCGTAAACCTCCACATCCGGGGACTGCTGTATTTTGTCGTAAAGCAGTTTTTCAAGGCTTTCAAGCTCAGACGGTTTCGTCAGCATCGTCTGCATCACGTTTTTGACATACTGAATGTTAGCCGAATTCTGTGTCACGTAATTCAGGTATTCGCGAACCATCTTATCCTGGTTCCCCTGAATCCGGTACAGCATAGCCAGGTCCAGGCAATACAGGTACGGATTGCCCAAAGCATCCCGGCTGTCATGAAGGGCAATCACCGCATATTCAGAAAGAGATCGGGACGTAAAGTATTCGGCCATCAGCTTAATTCGTTGGACGTTGGTCTTCTGCTGACCGATCTGATCACGGAAGTAGCGATCTGCTTTTTGAAGCTCTCCAGCCTTGATGAGGACAAGTCCCAGATCGAGCCTATAAATATAGTTGTCCGGATCCCGCTTTAAATTTTTTTTCAGATAATTGTTCGCTTCGTCGTAAGCGCTCATATCCAGGAGAAGATTCAGATAGTTGTTGTAAATGAGCTGATTCGTGGACTCTGCTTTTGCAAGGTCGCGATAGAGCTCAAGTGCTTTTTTCTTTTCTCCCTTGAGCAGATACTCGTTTGCGAGTTGTACATCCTGGAAGTCCTGAGCTGTGGACAGTGATACACAAAAGAGGATCAGGAAAGTTATCCTCAGGCGAAGCGGTATTATAGTATTAATATATATATATATATTATTACTGTTATTAGTCTTGTGGAAATGTGGATGGTTCCCCTGCCTTTTCATCTGTTGGAATTTTGTTGATTTCTTTGACCGTCCAATTTATTTCTAACCAATAAGTTAGTGATTTATTAACAAAGTTTTTTGGTGTTTATAAGTTCTTCGTGGATAGGTCGTGATGTGTATGGTTGTGGGTAGATATGAAGTCATGCACATGGGTGGAGGGAAAAGTCTATTGGATACATTTTGGTGCCAGTTGATCCACGTTAGGTGGGAGTTGTTCACACGTTGTCAGAACGTTATTAACAATGGTCCGAGTTCAAAATTTGCCTTGAGATTTATCAGCGGTACGTTTTTGTCGTTGCTGTAGTAGTAGATCATTTCGGGTTCTTGCTGTTGGTTGAAGTTCCCAGGGGTCCAATTGCCGTCTGCGTTGGCGTCATCGATCGCCCGAAGAAGGTATTCTCCAGGGAGGAGGTCATTGAAGGAAACCTGTTTTTTGTTGGCGGCCTGCGCTACGACCCGGTTGGACTTGTCGATGAGCTGGATGAGCCAGTTTGGCTTATCGGTTTGGACAGCTGCTATGATGACGCCGGTGTCTTCGAGGTATAGGGGCTTAACACTTTGGGTGACGAGAGCCGATGAATCATTTTCGACGCTCTGGAATGCGGCGCGTCCGAAATAGAGAGTAATGGCCTGCGGTTGGGTGGGCTTTTGTGACTGGGCGATTTGTTGCGGTGTGGTTTCTTCTTTTTGGAGATGCGTACGTGGAACAGATTTCTGTAATTCGATAGTCCGCTTTTTATTATCAATTATGATTTCGCCGGGAAGGAAATTGATGAGGGTTACAGAATCTAGTCTGATAAACGCGCTATCATACAAAATACGGCTGATGGGTTTCGTGAAGCTTCCTTTTGCTGAGAGTTGCGCGGTTCTGGCGATTAATGAGGTTTGATCGATTTTAAAGTTGAATGGTTCCGGTGTTGACTGGCGTGTGCTGAATTTTACGTACAGGGTTGTATCAATGGTGTTGCCGATGCTGTCTCTTGCGAGAAATTGAACCGCTGTGCTGTCACGTTGTGAAATGTTGTTATAGACGCGTATGTTGGAATGGTCTTCGCCGTAAGTTGTGTATAGTGTATCGTTATCAGCTGAAAGGATTTCGTAGGCGTCGAGGCCCTTGGATGTTCTGATATTGAAATACGTGTTATAGGGACGCGCGCTAGTGAGGACGAGTGGGCGCGCGTCGAGCTTAAGCGTGTAGATGTTGATGTTGTCTACGCTTTGATCAAGGTACATGGAGTCGGCGCGGAATCCGTAGATCTCGCTTTTGCTGTCTACAATGAGGTTTCTGTTTTTGTCATCGAAGGCATATATGTAGTAGATGCCGTGTTTGAGATTTTCGATGGCATATTCGCCTTTGGTATTTGTTTTTGTGAAATAGGTGGGTTTGTGTCGGAAGATGTTGAATGTGTCGGATTGATATAGTGCGACCGTTGCGTCTTTAACTTCTTTGTTGAGGAAGAGGTCGCGAACAGTACCGGTGATGGAGAGTGAGTCAATATAGTTGCCGGTGCTGAAAGCCAGGCGTAAATTATTGGCCGGATTTTTCTCTGTGATGTCCTGGACAGCGTCTCTGAAGTTTATGGAGTAGGTTGTGTTTGAATCAAGGCTTGTTTCGAGTTCGAGAATGACACGCGTCCTTTTTGCGGTGACGTCATATTTTTTTTGGAGGTCGGGTGTGATAATTATTTGTTCTTTGGGATTGGCGAGGATGACATGTTCGTCGAATTCAAGTACAAGAGTTTTGGGGTTTGAATTCAGTGCCTGATGCTTCGGTTGTGAACTGATTAGCTGCGGTGGAATGGTATCCTTCGGTCCTCCTGTTGGCGTCGTTTGTTTCGCGCATGCGAATATGATAACGGTAAAGGCGATGCTTAAAAATAGAGAGGTGATTTTATGCATGTTTGAAAACGTAGATCAAGCTAGAATATTCGCCGGTACTTTTTGCTTTCTGGT
>CBKWFZ010000638.1:0-3079 GCA_966673785.1 uncultured bacterium | reverse complement strand
CACCCGTCTGAAACTCCTTCTCCTGTCCTTTGAACAACAGATTGAAGTCTGGTGCAAGCGGATGAGAATCGTATGCAGATATGAAGATCGACTTCGGTGTTTCATCGGGGTTGGCGACAACACCAAAGGGGCGCTGTATCAGGTTCACCCAGACACCGCTCTCAAGCATTTGTTGCTGTGCATCCTCACGGCTCACAGAGCTGATCTCACCTTCCGTGAAGGAGCGGAATTTCCGGTACTCCATTTTTGAGTCGGCGAGAATCTTTATCTCAAGCAGTTTTCGCTTATCGCCGCGTTTCACTTCAACCACCTCGCCGCTTACCGGTGCGGTAAACGTAATCCTGTCGTTTCGTTTGTCGTGAAAAAGAGGTGAGCCTGCTGTAACCGTGTCGCCTTCCTTAACAACGACCTTAGGAAGATAGATGCCGTGAAAATCGGTTGGTTTGATGACGAAGGTTTCTCCATGTTCAATGGAGCCTGCCGCTATTTTGGGAGCGGCTTTTCCGGCGAGGTTGATGTCAAAGCCCTTTTTTAATCGAATGGTTTTGCCCATGAAGATGGCTGATCAATGTTTTACGAACGGGGGCAAAATTAGCATTTTTTCGAACATCCAATAAGGTATTATTATTTTATTGGAAGTGCCTTACGACGTCGGAAATCACATTTTCCAAGGACCGGCGCTGACCCGACGGTATTGTTGTAAAGTGACCTAAAACATACGTCCGAGAGCCAGCCGAACCACCTCGTCCACCTGCTCATCCAGGGTGATAAATGTGGTATCGATTACGACAGCATCGGCGGCCTGCCTGAGCGGACTTTCCTGCCGGGTTGTGTCTATCTTGTCGCGGCGGATAAGGTTATCCATCACTTCGTCGAGATCGACCAACTGGTCCCGCTCCAGGAGCTCTCGCTGCCGCCGGAATGCCCGCACGAGCATATCGGCCGTCATAAATAACTTCAGCTCGGCGGCAGGGAAAACCGTGGTACCAATATCGCGGCCGTCCATAACCACACCTTTTTCACGACCCATCTTGCGCTGTAATTCCACCATGGCTACGCGCACCTCCTTCACGGTGCTGACCTGGCTTACCATCTCCGACACACGCATGGACCGAATCTTCTTTTCGACATTAAGGCCGTTAAGGAACGTTTCGGATTCCTTCTTCGAATTGAGGTGAAATGTAATCTGCGTCTCCTGCAACGCGCGCTGGATGTCTTTCGGATTCGTTAGCGAAACGTGACGATCGAGGAAGTTCAGGGTAACCGCCCGGTACATAGCCCCGGAATCGATGTAACGATATCCCAATACACTTGCGACTTGTTTTGCCGTCGTGCTCTTGCCGCATGCAGAATAACCGTCAATTGCGATGACAATTTTCTTAAGATTCATCAGCAATCCTTTTGAGGGCAGGGAATCGGTTTACCGGGTTTGAGCTTTTTCTTGTGGGTGGATCGCGATCCTGCACACCCGTCAGCCAGGATGAGTACAGAGGCGAATAAAAAAACCGTGAAAGAATATCGGAGTGATCGGATAATCGACATACAGTGGTAAAAATAGAAAAACAACCGCTTCAACAAAGCACAATCGAAAAATTTAACAGCGCATGATCAGGCGTGTTTTTCGTAGCTCATGCGGAATCCGATCTTCTGGCCACCACCGAGTTCCAGCGTATGTTCGTTCTTTTGGTTGAGCGTTATCGACCGGACCTTGTTGTAAGGTGGCGCCATAAGGTCATTACGGATCGCGATTTTGAGTGAAAGTTTGATGATCCGCCGAAGATGCTCCTCGGAAAGCGGCGATGCTGATATGTCGCCGAATTCACGCGCAAACTGCGGTTCTCCTTCCATAAAAAAACGGTTCTCATGATTAATCATCAGCCTGCCAATGAGGTAGCCCGGGTCATGTCCGCGGTTGTAACGCAGGCTGTCATACATGAAATTGTAGATGTTGATCTGACCGAAGTAACGATTTACTTCTTTTTCCGCGATATACGCATCTTTTATTACAGGGTGCTCATCGTCGAATGTGACGATGTTGGTATGCATGACAAAAATCAGGAGGTCACCAGCAAGCTTTAGCTGGAACTCCTGCTTGGATATGTTCTTGAAATATAACGTCACATCGTCATCAACAGCCTGCACCTTTTGATTCAGCTCATTGATGATGTGACGTGACTCCACGCAGAGTGTGGAAAAAGCTTCTTGGAGATGTTTGAAAGTAGTCTGCTTGGCTGTAGATTTACTTTCAAGCATATATTTGATAAATTCTATAGGGTCCTGCTCCTGCAGGCGATCCGCTGACGTAGTTTCCTGTTGCTCATGGCGTTCGTTACTTTCGTCATGCGGCGGATTTTCGTTATCGGGCCGGTCTTGCTGCATAGAAAACTGATTTGATTCGCAGTAGTAATAAAAAAATAAAGCCAAAACAGATGGAAACACAGGGTGATGAAAAGAAGGACAAGACTTTCGCCGGCTTTGGCGAGAAAGTGGATGGTTTTGTGCACGAATTCCAGGAAGCAGCGGATAAACTCGAAAAGGAGTTTCGCGAAAAATTCGAAGAATTGAAAGTCGCAGCCGAACGGGTTAAGAAAGAGGCTGAAAACAAGGAACGGTGGCAGGAGGTCGAGGATAATCTTCGCAAGGCTGCAGACGAGGTTGCCAGCGCATTCAGAGCAGCATTCCGCAAACGCGAGCCCTAGACAAATAATATAACGGTCCGGGAATTTCACCTGTCCCGGACCGATACTATTAAACCTTCACCAATTTCCAGGACCCTTTTCTGAAAATAAGGATACCTGCGATCGCCATGAGCGATTCGGCGATCGAAATCGCTGCATAGACACCCACGGGGCCGGTTCCAAAAACTTCGGCCAACGTATAGGCTAGGGGAATCTGAAGAACCCAGAAGCCGACCAGACTTATCAATGTTGGCGTGCGCGTGTCACCGGCACCATTGAACGACTGGTTGATTACCATCCCGTATGCATAAAACACATATCCGAGCGACACGATCTTCAGACACTGGATTCCATGCCGGAGCACTTCCTCATCCGTACTGAAAAAACGAAGTATGTAATCT
>CBKWFZ010000637.1:0-3083 GCA_966673785.1 uncultured bacterium | reverse complement strand
GCCCAATCCCAGACACTGGTAGGACTCTATCCCGCAGGCGGTGCCTTTGATGACGGAGAAGGAGTGACCGGGGGAGTTGCGGCCAATCAGAACCCGGGACTGGGTGGAGCAGGCTATCAGCGGCTCTATCCTTACTTCGCACACCTTTATACGCGCGCTGAGTTATCACTGACCGAAGGCGCAGCGGGCGATGCACGGGATCTTTTTGAGGAAGCGATGTATGCGTCCTTCGACGAGGTGAACGATCTTGCTCCCGTTGATATCGACGAGGAGGCCGTTTCCGATTATGTTGAAGAGGTGCTTGCGCTGTATGACGCCGCGGGCGATCAGGGTAAACTCGAACTGATCCTGACTGAAAAGTGGATCGCAAGCTTTGGGTTCAGCGTCGATGCATATACGGACTACCGCAGAACCGGCTATCCGATCATGTTTAATCCGAACACGGACAATAACCCTTTCACAATATTGAACAGGGCCTACCCGGTTTCTATTCCATACTACGTTTCAGATCTTGAGATTAATCCGAATGCTCCGTCGCAGCGTAATCCTGCTACGCAGAAGGTTTTCTGGGATGTTGATTAACTCTAAAATGTAAAGACATGAAAATGAACTTAAGAAATATATTTGTTCTGCTGGCTGTATTGACGTTTGCGATATCATGTCGCGACGAGGAAGCGATTCGTTTCCCCGAACTTCAGACCGGCGTGAACGCCCGCGTAATTCTCTACCCGGAACGTTCGTTCATCAACTTCGACGATTTATCTACGGCATCCGTTGCATTTGATATTTACTCTCAGAATTCCGATATCGACGAGCTTGTCTATACGGCGACTTTTGTCGATGCCGATTCGGCCGAGGCAATTTTCCCTTCCTTCGAGGCTTTCCGTGTACCCGGAAGCTCGTTTGTCAATGGGAAAGTGACAGAGCTCGAGATAACTGCGGAAGAACTGGCCACCGCTTTTGGCCTGCCTGGAGGAATTTCATATTTCGAAGGTGCGGATAACGTGACGTTTACCGCCAAGGCGATCCTAAAAGACGGTCGCGTGATCGACTTCAATAATTCAGCACCGAGTATCACCGGTGGGGCGGCGGCAAGTTTTACCACGCAATTCCAGGTTTATGTCGGCTGTCCTTCCAATGCCACCGCGATCGCAGGTACCTACGAAAGCACAATGCATTACAATAACTTTGATATCGGAGTCGGTAACAAGGTGGAGGTGACCGTAACGTTCGTCGGGCCGGAGCCTTTCCGTTACCGCGTTACCGACCATACTGCCGGACTGTACGTTCCATTTGGCGGCACAAAGTATCAGGCAGACTTCTATGATATCTGTGGTACCGCGGTGTTGCTTCCGGCATCATCGTTCGGCACAGTTGTTAATTTTCCGACAACGGATCCCAACTTTCTGCCTCCCACTATTGACATGAGCACGGACCAAACCGAATTCGTCTTAAACTGGAACGAGACCTTCAACGGTATCTTTGCTTCGGTGAGATTTGTTAAGAAAATCTAAATCAGAATTGTTATGAAGAAATTTCTATATCTGACGATACTAATTGCAGCGGTCACGGCCTGCGTTGATGACTATACGGATTTCAATCCGCCAGACCAGCTGGATGCTCCTAATTTCCGCGTTAGCGCGACGGGGGCAAATCAGGTTGTCGAAACCACCAATATCAACAACTGGCAGAAGGCGTACAATGCCTATGTGTTGTATGATGAGCCGGTGACCTTCACCGTATCCGTTGTCGATGCACCGGGAAAGGTCGGCGGCGTATCCGTATCGGGATCAGTACCTGATTTCGGAACGATTACCCTTGACGAAGCAAGTGTCAACGCACTGATGGGTAAGGAACAAGGTGAATTCCGGTTTACGTTTACGCCTAACCCCGACCTGATGAACCAGGATTCGGAGGACCGGGCGCTTAACATTGTTGTTGATGTGACCGACATGCAGCTTGACGACAAGGGCCGGGAGGATCCCAAGACGACCACGATAACCATTCCGACAGTCATCGGCGGTCCTTGTCTGGGATCACCGATACAGGGAGGTAACTGGCTCGTTGTTGAGGCTACTGGTAATCTTGATGGAGGCGATCCTTTTGACCTCGCAGATCTTGTTGCCGAAGCCGGCTCGCAGATCGTGGTAAATATCAGCAGGGATCGCCCCGGCGTTTATACGCTGGATGAAGTGACCGGTGGCCTGTGGTCCACAATATATACTACAAGAGCTAATCCTGAATTGAAAATTAACGTTTGTGATGGATCGATTACAGACCGCGAGGGTGCGAATGTTGCCGGTGTCGGAACAGCCGCCGCAAGAACGTTTACGATCGATGGAACCGTCAACGAGGATGGCACGATCACCATTGAGTGGTCTTATGTCCGCAATGACGGCACGACTCCCGCAGATCCTGCCATGGGAACCTACACGCTAAAACATTTCTCGGCACTGTAGGTTTTTCTAGTCGATTTTATGAATGAAAAAGAGGTAAGCGGAAACGCTTACCTCTTTCTTTTTGACCAATGAGAAAGATCAACCTTTAAGTTTGTTCAATTCGCCCTCGTAGAAAGCCTTGTTTGGCTTTTGCTGTTCGGGCAGGTTCTTTATCGCGATCTCCCAATGTTTGATCGCATTCTTTTTGTCGCCCATGGCGGTGTATCCTCTGGCAAGTCCCACATTGGGTGTAAACTTGTCTGCAGGATGTTTCTTTTGATTCAAACGAAAGATTTCCATAGCCTTTTCAGTTTTCCCGGCGGCGAGAAGGCTTCGGCCATACTGGTGAATTGCATTCACTGTTGCCGATGGCAGCGTAACTGCTTTCGCCATTACTGTTTCTGCATCGCTTTCCTTACCCATCGCTGTCAGTACAGCGGCTTTGGCCGAAAGGGAGTTGAAATCCTCGACGCCGATGAAGCGCCCGGTGATCGCATAGTCTGCCCAGGTAAGCGCTTCTTCAAGATTGACCTTGTTCTGTGCACAGAACATCGCTGCGTCGATCCAGCTCTGATTTGAGAAACCCATGCGATGTCCCTGAAGATCGGCACGGATCTGCTCCACATACAAGTCGTAGAACTTTGG
>CBKWFZ010000636.1:0-3095 GCA_966673785.1 uncultured bacterium | reverse complement strand
GAACCTATTCAGCACCGACAAGAATGCTGACGAAAAGTTCCTTTACAACTACGCCAATGTGCACATTCTGCCGGAGCTTCAGCGGATCAGCGGAATGGGCCGTGCCCAGATACTCGGGAGCAGGCAATACGCGATGCGCGTGTGGCTCAGGCCGGACCGGATGCGTGCATACAACGTATCTACGGAGGAAGTGATGAAGGCTATGGAAGAACAAAGCGTCATCGGTCGTCCCGGCAGACTGGGCCAGGCATCGGGAAAGTCGCCGCAGTCGCTCGAGTACGTGCTCACGTACAAAGGACGATTCAACCAGCCTGAAGAATACGAGAACATCATCATCCGGGCGAATGCCGAGGGCGAAATCCTGAAGCTTAAGGATCTTGCAACGGTTGAGCTGGGTAGCGAATTCTTCGACATCTATTCCAATAAAGACGGTCACCCCTCCGCCTCGATTGTTCTCAAACAGAATTTTGGAAGCAATGCAAGCAAGGTAATCGACGGGGTAAAAGACAAGCTTCAGGAACTTCAGCGCGACTTTCCTCCCGGCATGCAGTACGAGATCAACTACGACGTCTCCAAGTTTGTCGACGCGTCCATCGGCAAGGTATTGCACACGCTTGTGGAAGCGTTCATACTCGTGGCGCTCGTGGTTTTCATTTTTCTCGGCGACTGGCGGGCAACGCTCATCCCTACCCTTGCGGTCCCGGTTTCGCTAATTGGCGCGTTTGTCTTTATGCAGCTTTTCGGGCTGACCATTAACCTCATTACTTTATTCGCGCTGGTACTGGCCATCGGGATTGTCGTCGACAATGCGATCGTGGTGGTTGAGGCCGTTTATGCGAAGATGGAGGAAGAAGAAACCATCACACCCTACAACGCGGTAAAGAAGGTACTTGGTGAGATCAGCGGTGCCATCATTGCAATCACGCTGATCATGACAGCTGTGTTTGTACCGGTTGCCTTCATGACGGGACCTGTCGGCGTATTCTACCGGCAGTTTTCGATAACGATGGCCAGCGCAATTGTGCTTTCCGGTGTAGTAGCGCTGACGTTAACGCCCGTCTTGTGTGCCATGATCCTCAAAAACCCACATCGGCATCCTAAACGAAGGAGTCCGGTTAAACGATTCATCGACTGGTTTAACAACCGGTTCGACAGAGTCACCGGCAGGTACACCAGCCTTCTGGTAAGGATCGTGGACCGGAGAGTGATCACGTATGGCATATTGATCGCATTCGGCGTCGCAATCTTCGCCGTCGACCAGACGCTTCCCGCCGGTTTCATTCCGAACGAAGACCAGGGTATGATCTACGCTATCATTCAGACGCCTCCCGGAAGCACACTGGAAAGAACGAACCTCGTTTCACAACAGCTGCAGGAGATCGCCGAAGAGGTTGAGGGAATCCAGTCCGTCGCGTCACTCGCAGGCTATGAAGTACTCACGGAAGGCCGCGGATCCAACGCGGGAACGTGTATAATCAATCTCAAGAACTGGTCGGAACGTGACCATTCGGTGCACGAGATCATTGAGGAGCTTGAAGAAAAAACACGCGAGCTTGGCGCGGTAGTGGAATTTTTTGAACCTCCGGCCGTGCCGGGTTACGGATCTTCCGACGGTTTTTCGCTACGTCTTCTCGACAAGGGAAGCAATATCGACTACCAGGAGTTCGACCGCGTTAACACCGAGTTTATGGAAGCGCTTCAACAGCGAAAAGAACTGACCGGTCTCTTTACTTTTTTCGCAGCGAACTATCCCCAGTACGAGCTCGTGATTGACAACGAGATGGCTATGCAGAAGGGGGTCTCGATCGGCAAGGCGATGGAGAATCTTGACGTGCTGATCGGCAGCACGTATGAACAGGGCTTTATCAGATTTCGGACATTCTTCAAAGTGTACACACAGGCAGCGCCTGAATACCGAAAGCTGCCTTCGGACATTCTGAACTTGTTTATCAAGAATGATCACGACGAAATGGTACCCTACTCGTCCTTCATGTCGGTGAAGAAGACACAAGGCCCTAATGAGATTACGCGATTCAATCTGTATACGTCTTCGTCAATCCGCGGCATACCGGCACCCGGTTACACGACCGGCGACGCTATCAATGCGATCCGTGAAGTCGCGGATCAAACGCTTCCACATGGTTACGACATCGCGTGGGAAGGATTATCCTACGACGAAGCCAATCGTGGCAATGAGGCGTTGTACATCTTCTTCGTTGTGCTTGCTTTTGTTTACCTGGTGCTTGCCGGGCAATATGAAAGTTTCATCATTCCGCTCGCCGTGATCCTTTCGCTGCCCTGCGGTGTGTTCGGATCATTTCTCCTGCTTAAAGCCATGGGACTGGCAAACGATATCTATGCGCAGATGGGTCTTATCATGCTCGTCGGCCTGCTCGGAAAGAACGCCGTGCTGATCGTGGAGTTCGCTGTTCAGAAACACAGGCAGGGCGCATCCGTAGCGACAGCGGCGATCGAAGGCGCCAAGGTGCGATTCCGGCCAATTCTCATGACCTCATTCGCGTTCATTGCGGGATTGATTCCCCTCGTGATTGCGACCGGTCCGGGAGCGGTTGGCAACCGGACGATCGGAGCCTCATCGCTGGGCGGAATGCTCGTCGGAACCCTGATCGGTGTGATGATCATCCCGGGGTTGTACTACATATTCGGTAAAATGAGTGAAGGAAAGAAACTGATCCGCGACGAGGAAGAGAATCCGCTTACGGAAGCAATGGTGGAAGAAGCATCAGAGGTCTCGTTCCTAAAGAAGCTTATCAAAAAACTTGGCGTTAAAAATGAGAAAGACGAAAATTCATAACATACTGTTCCTCGCGCTGACATGCGTATGCCTGCAGAGTTGTAGCACCTTTCGCGAAGCAGCGCGGTCGGCAGACAGAACAATTCCTGCGGGTTTCGGGCAATCCCGCGACAGTACAACGGTAGCCACATGGAACTGGAAGACGTATTTTAATGACGATCACCTTGTTGCGCTGATCGATTCTGCATTGAAGCGGAATCAGGAACTAAATATCACGTTACAGGAAATTGAGATCAGCAAGTATGAAATACGCGCAAGAAAAGGTGAATACCTTCCTTTC
>CBKWFZ010000635.1:0-3102 GCA_966673785.1 uncultured bacterium | reverse complement strand
GCATGCGTTTCTTTCCTTTTTTCTGCTTTTCCAGCAGCTTCCGTTTCCGTGAAATGTCACCGCCATAACACTTGGCGATAACGTTCTTCCGTATGGCGCTGATCGTTTCGCGCGCGACGATCTTCTGACCGATCGCGGCCTGAATAGCGACTTCAAACATGTGGCGCGGAATCAGCTCCTTCAGTTTTTCACAAAGCTTACGACCCCATTCCTGTGCCTTTCCCCGGTGTACGATCGCACTCAGCGCATCCACACGGTCGCCATTCAACATAACGTCAAGCTTCACCATATCGGATTCACGGAAACCGATGAGGTGATAATCAAGTGAAGCGTAACCACGGGAAATTGTTTTGAGTTTGTCGAAAAAGTCAAACACGATCTCCGACAGCGGCATTTCGAACGTCATCTCTACACGGTCCGTCGTAAGATAATTTTGATTCTTGATGATGCCGCGCTTGTCCATGCAGAGGCTGATGATCGGACCGATGTACTCGGACTTCGTGATGATTTGCGCCTTGATGAACGGTTCTTCGATGTAATCGAGTTTCGTAGGATCGGGCATTTCGGAAGGAGCGTTGATGCTGATCTCCTCACCGCTCGTAAGGTACGCCTTGAACTGAACGGAGGGAACGGTGGTGATCACCGTCATGTTGAACTCCCGCTCCAGGCGTTCCTGAATGATTTCCATGTGCAGCATGCCAAGGAAGCCGCAACGGAATCCGAACCCCAGCGCCGCCGAGGTCTCCATTTCCCAAACCAGCGACGCATCGTTGAGCTGAAGTTTCTCCATCGCGTCACGTAACTCCTCGAACTCAGATGTTTCAACGGGATAGATACCCGCAAAAACCATCGGCTTCACCTCCTGGAATCCCTTGAGCGATTCGCCCGGATTCTGGGGATTGGTAATGGTATCGCCGACATGAACTTCCTTGGCGACCTTGATACCCGAGATCAGGTAGCCGACGTTTCCTGCCGTGATTTCGTTGACGGCCTGCTTTTCCAGCTTCAGTACACCGATTTCCTCGGCAAAATATTCCTGACCGGTGCTGACAAATTTCACGCGGTCTCCTTTTTTGATCGTCCCGTTAAAGACGCGAAAATAAACCTCGATTCCGCGGAAGGAATTAAACATCGAATCGAAGATCATCGCCTGCAGGGGTGCCTTTGCATCGCCTTTCGGCGCCGGAATACGCTCAACCACCGCGCGCAGTATTTCTTCAATGCCGATGCCTTCTTTGGCACTGGCGCGGATTACATCTTCGCGCTTGCAGCCGATCAGCTCCACAATTTCATCCGTAACCTCTTCCGGCATCGCGTGAGGCAGATCGATCTTATTCATGACCGGAATGATCTCGAGGTCGTGTTCGAGCGCCAGATACAGGTTGGATATCGTTTGCGCTTCGATTCCCTGGCTCGCATCGACGATCAGCAGCGCACCTTCGCAAGCCGCAATGGAACGCGAAACTTCGTACGAAAAGTCGACGTGCCCCGGTGTATCAATAAGGTTCAGAATGTATTTTTTTCCGTCCAGCAGATAGTTCATCTGGATGGCGTGTGCCTTGATCGTTATGCCCTTTTCACGCTCCAGATCCATGTTATCCAGCACCTGAGCCTGCATTTGGCGTTCATTCAGTGTGCCTGTGAACTCCAATAACCGGTCAGCAAGCGTGCTTTTTCCGTGGTCAATATGAGCGATAATGCAAAAATTGCGGATGTTTTCCATACCCGTCCCCGTCCTCAAAATTTGTAGAACTGCAAAAGTAAAAAAAATAGTGGCTCCTTTAAGCGGGAGGGGCTCGGACGACGAAAGAATTACTGTTTGTAAACAACGCCGTCCTTCATCACGAAAGTGACGTTTTCAAGGGTTTGGATATTGACCAGCGGGTTTTCGTCTGTGGCAATGATGTCGGCAAGCTTACCGGCCTCAATAGTACCAATCTTGTCAGCCATGCCCAGAATAGCCGCATTCGTGGACGTTGCACTTCTGATCGCCTCAATGGGGGGCATGCCTGCTTCAACCATATAGCCAAACTCTTTCGCGTTATCGCCATGGGGCGACACGCCGGAATCGGTTCCAAAAGCGATTTTGACACCGCGCTTATAGGCTTTCCGGAACGTTTCCTGTATTGCAGGACCGATTTCGAGCGCTTTTGGAACGACGAGCGGATGAAAGTACCCCGGAATTTTTGCGTTCTCGCCGACGGACTTACCGGCTATGATCGTCGGAACGTAATAAGTCCCTTTCTGTTTCATCAGATCCATGACCTCCTCGGTCATTTTGGTACCGTGTTCAATGGTCGTTATTCCCGCCAGCACGGCGCGTTTCATACCCTCCGTTCCATGGGCGTGAGCTGCTGTATGCATCCCGTAGTCGCGCGCAGTCTCGATAATTGCCTTCAATTCGTCATCGGTAAACTGAGGACCGGAGCCGTCTTTTGCGATACTGAGTACGCCGCCGGTAGCAGTAACTTTGATGAGATCGGCACCGTCCTTATAACGTTGCCTTACGGCCTGACGAGCTTCTTCGGGAGAGTTGACCACGCCTTCCTTCGGTCCGGGACTACCCATAATCCGGGCGGCATAGCCATTTGTAGGATCGGCATGTCCGCCGGTGGTGGCAATTGATTTTCCCGCTGTTAAGATGCGAGGACCGATAACGAGACCTTTATTCACCGCGTTGCGAAGGGCAATGTTAACGCCCGTGCCACCCAGATCGCGTACAGTCGTGAACCCGGCCATGAGCGTGTGCCGTGCGTAGACTGCAGACTGAAACGCGATATCGGCCTCATTGAGTACGAAACGCTGGATCGCATAGTCTTTACTGACCTCGCTTTCGAGGTGCACATGCATGTCGATCAGTCCGGGCAAGACCGTCTTTTTACTGAGATCAACAAGTTTCTCGTCGCCTGAAGGGGTCCGAAAGCCCTTTTCAACAGCGATGATTTTATTGCCCTCAATAATAATCGACATCTGCGACTGGACAGCGTTGCTTTTGCCGTCAATCAACTTCCCGCAATGGATGATCGTCTTTTGAGCCGCCGCCGAAAGCACGGACATGGCGAATAGTATCGAAATGGCAATTTTCATAATTAGCGGAAAGTT
>CBKWFZ010000634.1:0-3112 GCA_966673785.1 uncultured bacterium | reverse complement strand
ATGGTAGAACTGCAGAAGCTTGTCAGTTTCGAAAGGCAGACGCACTAAATCAATAAAACTTAACTCATCGAATATGTCACTGGAACTTCGGAACGTTAACAAGGGATTTGGCGAAGGCGCAAACAGGGTTGAGGTTCTGCGCAATATCAATTTGCAGATTAAAGAAGGGGAGTTCGCGGCCATCGTGGGATTCACCGGTAGTGGAAAAACAACACTGCTCAAAATGATGGCCGGCCTTCTCGCTCCTGATAGTGGCAGCGTTACTTTTCAGGGCGAAGCGATAACCGGTCCTCACAAGTCACGAGGCGTTGTCTTTCAAAACTACTCGCTGCTTCCGTGGTTTACTGTCTTTCAGAACATTATGCTCGCTGTGCGCGAGGTGTATCCGTCATGGACGAAGCATGATCGTACGGAACATGTGATGAAGTACATCAACATGGTGAATCTCGGACACGCGGTCCATA
The DNA here is from genome assembly GCA_966673785.1 of uncultured bacterium. Classification (GTDB taxonomy): domain Bacteria; phylum Bacteroidota; class Bacteroidia; order Cytophagales; family Cyclobacteriaceae; genus Ohtaekwangia. Next base: position 2,648 of record CBKWFZ010000634.1, on the reverse strand, counting down.
AGCGTCCCGCCGAACTCTCCGGCGGCATGCGTCAACGTGTTTCACTGGCGCGCACACTGAGCATGAACCCGGCGATCTTGCTGATGGATGAGCCGTTGAGCGCACTCGATGCCATCACGCGTGGCAGTCTCCAGGAAGAGATCATCAATATCTGGAATCAGAACAAGACGACTGCGTTGCTGATTACCAACGACGTCGATGAAGGAATATTGATGGCCGATAAGATTATTCCGCTCAACCCGGGCCCGGAAGCGACCCTTGGGCCGGAGTTCAGGATTGATATTGAGCGGCCACGCGACAAGACATCACTGAATGACAACCCGCATTTCAAAAAGATAAGGAATACAATCATCGAATACTTGCTGGACATGGGCGCGAGCAGCAATGATTCGGATGGACGTACATACTTTCTTCCGAACCTCACACCGGTTATGCCGGGGTTCTCATTCAAAAAAAGTAAAAGGTCAGCAGCCTGAAATACGATATGACAGCAACAGCAACATTGCAAAAAAGAGAGCATCCGTTTCCCGTACAGGGTGAGGTGATGCTTGACATCCGCAAACTCGCAAAAATTTACCCGACGCCAAAGGGTGAATACGTCGTGCTTGAAAATCTTGAGCTGCAGGTAAGGCAGGGCGAGTTTCTTTCCATTATCGGTCACTCCGGCTGCGGGAAGTCCACACTGCTCACGATGATCGCGGGGCTCAACGCAGTAAGCGCCGGAGCAATCGTTCTCGACGGCAAGCCGATCACGAAGCCGGGCCCTGACCGCGGCGTGGTTTTTCAGTCACCCAGTTTGTTCCCATGGATGACAGCGCTTGAAAACGTTATGTTAGGCGTAGAGCAGGTGTTCGGTCACGGAACGAAGACGCAACGAATAGAGATATGCCAGTATTACCTCGACAAGGTCGGGTTATCACAGGCGATGCACAAGAAAGCGTCGGAATTGTCACAGGGTATGCAACAACGCGTTGGTATCGCGCGTGCTTTCGCGCTGAAGCCGAAGATTCTTTTGCTTGACGAACCCTTCGGCATGCTCGACAGTCTGACCCGTGCGCAGCTCCAGGATGTGTTACTCGAAGTGTGGAACCGTGAAAAGATCACCGCGATCATGATCACGCATGACGTGGACGAATCCATTTTCCTTTCCGACAGGGTGATCATGATGACCTCGGGGCCGCGTGCCAAAATCGGTGATGTGCTTGAGATTCCGTTTTCACGACCGCGCGAGCGAAAGGCCATCATCGAACACGACGACTATTACCACTACCGACGGCATCTTATCAATTTCCTCGAGCACTAATGAATCGTTGAACGGACAGTGTGCAATGCATTTATGTTTATGATGACCAATACTCAAAATACATCTTGTGAAGAGCGGACATCGCGCGGTGACTAAATCCACATGTTCTTACTGTGGAGTTGGCTGTGGAATTCTTGTGACTGAAGACAGGAAGGGGCGGATATCAGTGGAGGGCGACAAGGAACATCCGGTCAACAGAGGAATGTTGTGTTCTAAAGGAATGAATCTGCATTATGCGATGCAGGACCGCAGTGACAGACTGCTCTATCCGGAGATGCGCTGGAGCCGCAATCACCCCCACGAACGGGTATCATGGGATGTGGCCATGCAACGCGCTGCGGCGGTGTTCGCATCAATCATCCGAAATCATGGGCCCGATGCTGTGGCCTTTTACGTCTCCGGACAATGCCTTACCGAGGAATACTATATCGCGAATAAACTCGTGAAGGGATTTATCGGAACGAATAACATTGACACCAACTCCCGCTTATGTATGAGTACCGCGGTAGCGGCTTATACGCGTACGCTGGGCGAGGACGCGGTGCCGGTGTCTTACGACGACATTGAACATGCAGATTGTTTTTTTATTGCGGGGGCGAATCCGGCATGGTGTCATCCCATCTTGTTCAGACGTATAGAGGCGCACAAGCAGCAAAACCCGGATGTCAAACTGATCGTGGCAGATCCACGCAAGACGCAGACCGCGGTATGCGCCGACCTGCATCTTCAGATCACGCCAGGAAGCGACATTTTTCTTTACAATGCCATCGGACGGATACTCATCGAGAACGGCGAAGTAGACTATACGTTCATTTCACGCCATACGGAGGACTTCGAAAAGTACAGGGAGTCTGTGTTTCGCTTTACTGTCGAGGAGGCTGCTATGAAATGCGACGTTCCGGTCGCTGACATCAGGCTCGCAGCTTCCTGGATTGCAAAGGCACGCGGCTTTCTGACAGTCTGGGCGATGGGCCTCAACCAAAGTGTGATCGGCGTCGATAAGAATGTCGCGCTGATCAGTCTGAATCTTGTGACCGGACAAATCGGCAAACCTGGCAGTGGTCCGTTTTCTCTCACGGGACAGCCCAACGCAATGGGTGGGCGCGAAGTCGGCGGTCTGGCAACCATGCTTGCTGCACATCGAACATACGCAAATCCGAAACATCGTGAAGAGGTTGCCGCGTTCTGGAATGTTGAAGGCGTTCCGGAACGCCCTGGACTTACGGCAACGCAGATGATCGAAGCCCTTGAGCGCGGTGACCTGAAGGCCGTGTGGGTTATTTGCACGAACCCGTTGGTCAGTCTGCCCGATACGCGTCGCGTAGAGGCTGCGTTGCAAAAGGCA